>JACQYL010000119.1:0-927 GCA_016208165.1 Deltaproteobacteria bacterium | reverse complement strand
GAGGAGTAGGCATAAAAGGCAGCGGAACAGGATAAAAAGAACCACGGCGATCAAAAGAAAAGTAATGGGAGGAAGGAAGAAGAAGTCCTTTTGAGTGAATGAAGCCAGGGCCTGGGACACGAGGGGCATGCCGATCTGGTAAAGAGAAAGCTCGCCGGATTCCCGATCGATCATCCCTTGCAGGGCGGAGAGGACTTGGTCCTTATCGGCTCCGTCCTCAAGAATCACGTTCAATACCGTGGTGGTCCGGTCCTCGGAAATGAGATTCCGCTGGAAGAGCGCCACCGCACCGGCCACGTCGGCGAACTGTTCGAGAGTCCACTTCCCTCCGATGTCCACCGATTTCCGAATACCGGGCAGGCTGATGACCCGCCTAACCCCTTTGATGTCAGAGGCGACCCGGGCGAGTTGTTCGACTTTTTCGAACGTGACCGGGTCGTATATGTTCTTGCCTTTGATCACGACCTGGATGATCTCGTCGGATCCGAAAATCTTCTTGAATTCCTCGTAGCGGGATGTTTCAGGCAGATCCTGGATGACGAGGTCGTATATGGAGGTGCGAAAGCAGAGGCGCGGGAGATGCCATGCGAACAAAACCGATATGCCGACCACGGCCAACAGGACCAACACCGGTCGATCGAGTATCCGTTCGAGTATTGCCCGAAACGAGAGTTTCTTCAGAAGTTCCATGGCCCTCGGAACAGCAAGACGTCTGAAGGTTTCCCATCTGATCACAGGGAATTTGGGAAGCCCGCCTGCAGGTTCGCCAACCCCGAGGCTGCTCCAATGGGGTCAAGATAAGCCGCGTATGTTGGGTTGGCGAGCGGAGCGACCGTAACCGAGCTGTTGGGTTTCGCTGTGCTCGACCCAACCTTGAATGAAACTCCGATGCGTTTCAAAGCCTCTCGACGCCGGAGCGGCGACGGT
>JACQYL010000118.1 GCA_016208165.1 Deltaproteobacteria bacterium | reverse complement strand
TGTGGCTCTTTGGCGCAAGACACGACCAAAAACAGAGCCGGCACCACCAATAGAGCGCCGACCCACGATCTCTTAGTTCCCCTCATGACGGTACCCTCCAAAGGTCTTTTAAACGTCCGGGTTCATTAATCCAGAACGAACATCGCGCGGCACTGCTTTAAAAAGGACAACTTGTCCGAAGCCGAACGCAGAGAATCCGCGGCCTCGTTGCTGATGATCACATTCGTCTTGGCCGCGCCGGTGGCCTTCGTTCCCTTGATGGTCAACGGATTGTTGGTCACGCGCTCGTTGCTTTGAGCTGCGTTCAAGTCTTTGGAGTAGCCGACCATGCCATACTGAACCGCCCATTGACGATCCACAAAAGCGGAACCGTAGACCTCTTTTCCATCCTCGTCCAACAGCCGGGGACTCATGCACGGACGGACTCCCAATCCCCGGGCATCGATAACCAGTCCCGTGTACACCACTCCGGGTTGGGCTACGGGCTCCGCCTGGGCGGGTTGAGCAGCGGGCTGAGCCGGCTGAGCCGCAGGCTGGGCCGGTTGGACGGCGGGCTGCGCCGGTTGAGCGGCAGGCTGAGCCGGTTGGGACGGCTGAACAGGTTGAGCCGGCGCTGAAGGAGCGGCTGCGCCGAGCATCGAGTCGGTGAAGCGGCCGTACATGTTCATCAACATGACTATTTCAACCGTGCCGTCCTCCAAGTACTTGGTATCAGTGATCCGGGCGCCCTTCACCATGCCTTTGACCGTGGCGTTGATCACGTCGCTTTTGGTCATGAAGTCCTCGACCGTGGTGTTGCCGTCCACCTGGACCCCTTTCACGATCTCCAAAAGGTTACGGTATCCATCCAAGGTGGCGGCGCGAATGGCCATCGGCCGCGCGGCCGGTTTTCCCATGTATTTTTCCGGCGGAGCGCCTATGCCCTTCACCGTAATGTTGCCATCCCCCCAATTGACACTTCCGGTCGGCGATTCCTGCACATACCCCCACTGCCACTCTGCTTGAGTCGGCGCAGTGAACGCGAGCGAACACGCCAAGACCAGCGCACAAAAACCTATGAAGACGTTTCGAATCATGTCTTTTTCTCCTTGTCTTGAAGTTAAACACGAAAGAAGTTCAATTGGTTAAACGTAAGTGAAACGAATTTTCCTCCTTTCATTAATTGTATCGCTTCAAATAGTATTTTGCCGCTTTATTTCCTTCATCGACCTCAAGGGTCTTCTGCCAGTAGGTCCGCGCAGCGTCCTTGCGGCCCGCATCCAGTTCCTGTTTGGCCAGAGAGTTATAGGCCTTGGCCAGATTCAGCGCCGCATCCCGGTCCGCGGCATTCTCGGACAGTGACCTCTTCCAGAGTTCGATGGCTTTCGCCACCTCTCCTTGATTATAGTGAATCCATCCCATGGCGTTCAATGCTTTCGTATGCCGCGGGTTCAGATCCAACGCACGCTCATACTCCAACAGGGCGTTATGGACCATGCCCGCGAGATCGAACGCTTGAGCCAGCCGGAAATGCGTGTCCGGCTCCATCGAGTCGGCATCGCTGGATTTTTTTAATAATTCTATAGCCTTAACCCGGTTCCGCCGAAAGTTATAGAGGGTTCCGAGATAGTAATACGCCGCAGCGTTGTTCGGATCGATGCGAATGACTCCCTCGAACGCTTGATGGGCTTTCTCCAGCTCATCGTTTTTCATGTGAAGAATGCCGACCCAGATTTGGGCCTCCACATTCCTCGGGTCCACGTCAACCGCTTTAGTGAAAGCGTCCATCGATTTCTCGATCATCTTCTGCTTGAAGTAAAGTATGCCCAGTTTGGTCAGCGCGTATTCGTTCTTGGGATCCACGGCAAGAGCTTGCTCGAAGCTGGCCGTGGCTTTTTCCACTTCCCCCCGGTAGTCAAAATCCACTCCCTCGAACAGGAGGTCGTTGAGATCCCGAGCGAAGGAGGAAAGCCCTAGCGCCAAAAGACCGCAGGCGAGAACCGCACTCAAGATACGAGCAGTTCTTTGGCGATACTTACGCACCGGACATCTCCAGGATAGCTCCGAAAGCCCCATCTACGATTTTTTCGCGAAATCGCTCCTGTCCCAACAACTCCTCTTCATCCGGATTTGAAATGAAACCCGTTTCCAGAAGCAGGGCCGGCATCTTGGCCTGCCTCAATACATAAAAATTGGCTAACTGCACCCCGCGATCCTTCAATTCTAGCTGTGTCCCGAAGCGTCCCTGGAACTTGTGAGCAAATTGCTTACTGTCCCCCCAGTACAACTTCCGCTCGAACTCGAACAATATCCCTTCGATGTCCAAAAAACCCGGTTTCTTGGCCGCTTCCTCGTCGAATCTCAGCACCGAATTCTCGAACGCCGCCAGTCTGGCGGCCTCTTCATTGCTGGCCGTTTCGGAACAGTAATAGGTCTCGGACCCGCTAGCCTTTCGGTTTTCCGCCGCGTTAATGTGGAAGCTCACGAACAGGTCCGCTTTTCGTTGATTTGCCGTGGCCGTCCTTTCACCCAGAGGCACGTAGTAGTCGTCGTCTCTGGTGCTGAATACTTGAAACTGATTCTTTCTTTTTAGTTTATCGAAAAGCCCATTGGCCAGGGCCAAGGTCACGTCCTTCTCTTTAAGACCGTTTTTTCCGACAGCCCCCGAGTCGAATCCACCGTGTCCGGGATCCAGAACGATCCGTTCCACTTGGAAAGAAAGAGCGTCAGTTCGGTCCCGAAGTTTGCGCAACATTTCCTTTTCCTCTTGCTGCGCCTGTTTCTCGAGGGGGCTCATGGGCTTTTCTTCCTTTTGTTTTTCCACGGGCTTGAGGGAGATCGCTGCCCGGATCCAGCGCCACGGCCCGTTGAAGTATAGATATGGCTTCCCGGTACTTCCCGGCCGCAATCAGGTTCTGTCCCCGCTCCCCCATACTGAACGGATCCTCCGCCCAGACCAGACGAGCCAATGTGTCCGGATAGGCAATACCCGCCAGCCCGGCCAAACCCCATCGGCTCATCCTGTGCAAAAATGCTCTTCGGTCCATGGAAAGTCTACTTGAAGCTATAATTGAAAGCCTCGGGATTCGGTTCCGTCAAGTACGGCTGATACTCCAGATTGCCCAGAAACAGGTTCGCATTGGGCGGTGCGGCGCCCCACCAGTTCGAACGAGCATCCAGCGTTATGGTGGAAAAACTCTGCACTGCAAAGGGGTTCTCCAAGATATTGTTATTCTTGATTCTGGGATTCGTCATGCCGTAACACTCGATAGCCGCTGTTCCCAGGTTGTTGTACAAGGTGTTGCTCACGATATTGGGCCTTGAATCGTTGCGGCAAATGATGCCGCTCTGACGGTTGAATCCGATGAAACTGTAAGTAATGTCCGGCCTCCCATAGTATACGTCCAACGGCGTGTCGGCGTGGGCGAACACGCAGTAAGCAAAAAAGCTTTCTTCCTGGTCGCCCAAAATGCTTTTGACCTTATCCGCGATTCTCTCGCCGACGCCCTGCCCTTTCTTCTTGATCTCCTGAAAGCGAACCGCCGCAGCATAGTCGCCCGGCCCCGGCGAAGAACTTCCGGACACGAACAGTATGGGAGCGTCCGCTCGTCCTCGGGCATGAACGCCTCCATCCTTCACCTCGATCACCGATTCCCGCGCCATGTATTTCAGGACCACTCCCGGTTCGATATACAGAACGGCTCCCCCGTCAACAACGGCCTCCCCGGTCACGGAATAGGGGCTTTTGCTCAGTATCAGATACGAATCCTGCGTGATGTTCCCCTGGAGATTGCTCTCCATTATCGACAACTTGAGCGGCTTGCCGTCGGGTGGTGCGGCATCCAGTACGGGGCTGAAATTCACACGGCCGCTGATGCGTCCTATGATCTTTTCTCCGGATTTCGAACCCCAGAAATTCCTCTCGGCTTCGATGGTCTGGCTTCCCGGATGATTGAGTAGATCAACGGACCCATTGTCGTGGACAACGTTTTCTTGGATAATGGGACCGGCCTTCAAGAAAAAGAGCCCTCCGCCCTTGTTGTGGATAATTTCGTTTTTGGACAACTTCGGGGAGGCGGCCACAACATCCAGTGCTTTTCCTCCGTTGTTCGATATCTGGTTGCCATTGAGCACAGGCTCCGCTCCGGAGGAGACCTCTACGGCGTTCCCAATATTGTTGATGATCTTGTTGCGTTCGATGACGGGCTTGGAGTGCGTGCCTTCGACCTTCAAGGCCACCGTGCATCCGGTAAACTCCGAGTCGCGAACAGCCAGTGACCCGGATCGGATCAGGGCCCCGATTTTCGCTCCCTGTACGCTGCAAAACTCGAATTCACTTGCACCCTTATTTTCGAACAACAGCCCGTCCCACGCAAGGGGTACGTCCGTTGTGAACGCGATGATCCGTTTTTCCGATCCTTTCGCCGTCAGTCCTCCGTAGATCCGGATGCCGGCGCCTTTGCTGACCACGGTCGTACCCGCTTCGATGACCAGGCGCATCTTGTCCGGCACGATAACGGGTGTCTCGATGATGTAAGGGCTGGCCGCTGCGTACCAACTGGTGTTTTCCTTGAGTTCGCCTCTCACCGGCGTCGGCCCTTTTGGCACCCCCATGCCCTGAACCATGGAACTCGTTTCGCTTTCATTGCCGGCCGCATCGACGGCGGTTAACTTATAATGCAACTGCTTGAAATTGGTCAGATCGCTGTCCAGGAAGTCCGTATTCTCCAGCTCCTTGTGGAGTTGATACCCGGTCAACGGCGTATCGCTCCGGTAAACGCGATACTTGGCCAGATCCCTCTCCGAATTCGGTTCCCAGCTCAAATAGACCGCTTTGTCCCGGCTGCTTTCCGTCAGTTGGGCAGGAGGTTTGGGCGGGGTCGTATCGATGTTCACGTTGCCCAGGGCATCGATCCACTCGGCGGCGACGCCGGCTTCATTCAGCAGATGTCCCGTAACGAGAGCGTCCTTCACGTTATCCCCCGGCACGATACGGTATTCGCCCACATAGTTGCCCGGAGACACCTCCTTCATGAACAATCCCTTTTTGAAATCTCCGATATCAAAAGTCGCCCTCATTCCGGCGTCGCCTTCCATGGCCACTTTGATGACATCCCCGGCCTTCTTGATGGAAAACGCGCCATCCTGCGCGAGCATGATGATATTCGGAGGAGCTTCCGCCTCCGCCAGCGTCGGCTTGGGTACGGCCTTGACCATCTCTCTAAACAGATCGTCGCTCGTTCGGTACAGGTTGATCGCACGCAGGTTATACGCCGTTGAAAGCGCCGTCAGAATGAGGCCTACCGGGGTGGTGGCGATTCCGCCCGAGGGTGTGTGGGCCACGTGTTTGCCGGTCCAGAGATCCTCCCCGGTTTTCGTGTCCGCCATCCGGAGAATGGCGCCGACGGCCACGTCCGATACCAGCACCGCGTAGATGCGGTTATAGTGGGTTATGGTGCCATAGATCACGGCATCGACGTTCAATATGGCGCCCAGCTGCTGCGGAGTCATCTTCTGGACATTGGTGGGATCCGTCACTCCTTTGGATCGAAGCAGCGAGTCCACTCGAAACAATTCCATGTCCAGATAAGGAAGCGAGCTGAAATGATTATAGAAACACCTGCGAACCACCTCCGGCGCTTCCTCCTTACCGGTTTCGTTCAGAAACGGCAGCACCGCTACGGTCTTTGGCTTCCGTTTCTCGTACGCTTCGGTGGTCTGGTATTCGCCACTCAACAGTACCTCGGTCTTCTGAACAACCATTGTTCCCGTCTGACTTGTGCTGACCACGCAAGACGCGCAAAACAGGCAAAGGATCAGCGGGAGCGAGACCAGTATTACTTTCCTGCAGGTTACCATGAGGCCTCCTTTCTGCGGGAGCCCGATTGAGAATTACAACTTGCGCGACAAATCAGCCGTGCCATAATAGTGCCGCAGAATCGAATCGTACGTATGTCCTTCCAGAGCCATCTGGTATGCGCCCCATTGGCTCATGCCCACACCGTGCCCGAATCCCTTGCCCTCGAACACAAGTTCGGAAGCGTTTCGGCTCAGTCTGAAAAGCGTGCTCCTGACCTTTTCGGCCCCCACTTTCAGACGAAACTGGTTTCCGGACAGAACCGTTATGCCCCGTGAATGATGAATTCGGATTTCCTTTGCCCGGCCGGACGCATCCCATGCCGCCACCTCGAGAGAGGAAATAGCGCCCACATCATATCCGCCTTTCGAAAGCTTTTTCTGCACCATGTCCAGAGTCAGTCGATCCTTCCAGCTATTATTGGGCGCCCTCCTACTGAATGGATCCGTCACTCCGTTCAGATAAGGAACGTCGGCGGACCAGACAGCTCCTGCGCTTGTGGTCTGCCCCCCGCTGTTGGAATGAAAATAGGCCATTATGGGGTTTCCTCCATACACAAGAATCTGACCCCTTGTGGCGTCAACGGCCTGGTTGGTCTCGAGTCGTTCCGCCGTAGCGCCTCCATAGACTTGACTCATGACTGTTGCGACCACGTCATACGGCTGATTCTCTCGCTTCCGGATCATGAAAAGGGCATAGGAACGAGCCGCGACGGCTTGAGCCTTCAACGCCTCTTCCGGCCATCCCGCCGGAATTTCTTTAGGCAGGACACCGTACAGGTATTGCTCCAGCGGGAGGACGTTTACCACGGCCAGGGTTCCGTTTCCGGAGTTCTTGTACATCAGCAAGTCGCCCCTGAACTCTCGATCGGCGCACCGGACACGGCCATTCGGGTCCGGAGAGGTCACCCGAATCCGCTCCGCTTCGAACCCGTTGTCCGCCATTTTCACTCCCCGTTTACCAACAGTCAGGCGCGTCTTCGATCCTGGTGGGCGTTGCACGCTTCGATCACGATCCCGGTCGTCTGACAACAATAGCGGTCGGCTTGACGATACGGTGACCGAGGACCCTCCTTCTTCAACGAGTACGCGAACAGACGGTTCTTTCTCTGCGGTTGGGATCTTCGAGTATACCTCCTCAGGCGGCTGCACCGGGGCCTGTTTGGGAGCGGATGCGATTTCCGGAGGAGTTGCGGGAGGAGCAGGGCCGGTCTTCTCCGGCTCCGGCTCGGGCGTAAGAGGTTCCGAAGGCTCGGCCTTGCACTCTTCCAACATGAACGCGGCTGTCGGGCTACGGCTTCCCTGCGGAAAGTGTTTCAAATAAGCTTCGAAATACTCGATGGCGTCTTTGGGACGCTTTCGTTCAAAAAGGATCATTCCCATGTTGAAATAGGCATTGGCCGTCTCTTCCAATCCTCCATACTGCTCGATGGCGGTAGTATACGCAGCCATCGCCTGATCGTAATCGTCCAGAAAGTAGCTGTATATATCGCCTACGTGGACGAGGGACTGAGCCTTGGTCTCGGGATCCCCCGCTCGCTGGGAGAGATCTTTAAGGGCCCCTATTGATTCCAGAAATCCACCCTGGTTTAACAGATCGAGGGCGTCACGCAGGCTTGTCGCATCTTCGTCCGCCGGATCGACAGGACTCGCTTGCGCCGCCCATAGCAATAAGCACATACTGAACGCGGCAATCACGCGGCCAAACAACCGCGCGTTACGTTTCAATTCCAATATCTTTCTCCGTGCTACTTATGAGTCATTGTAAAAACGCCGTCCCAATCCTCCGGAGGAGGCTGAAGCAGGTATTGCCGGCATCTTTCCAGGTATAGCTTCGACGGGTTATCTTGCGGATACGCTTTCATGATATCTTCGAATTTTTCCGCGGATTCTTTGAAATTTCGGGTTTTGTAGAGGGAAAGCGCCACATGAAATCGGTCCGCCAGATCCCGCTCGGTCGACCCTTCCCTCAACCTCCCGAGAAGCTCGTAAATCGTGATGGGTTCCGTTTTCCCTTTCACCCGGATGCAATCCAGCTCTCTGCAAAGAAAAAGGTCTTTCACATTCTGGTACGTACTCCCGCTGATAATGACACTAGTCCCATATTCTTTGTTCGTACCTTCGAGACGGGATCCCAGGTTCACGCTGTCTCCCATGACCGTATAGTCAAAGCGCTCGTCCGATCCCATATTGCCCACCACCATATCGCCGGTGTTGATGCCGATGCCGATCCTGAACTGGGGAATCTGCATCTCGTCCAGAAGGGGCTGCAACTGATTCAGAGCTATTATCATGTCCACCGCCGCATCGCAGGCGCGGGAAGCGTGATCAGTCTGCCACAAAGGCGCCCCCCAGATGGCCATTACCGCATCTCCGATGTATTTGTCCAGCGTCCCCTCGTACTTGAAGACGATATCGGTCATCAAGGTCAAGTAACGATTCAGCAGGCGGACCAGGTCTTCCGGAGTCAACCGTTCGCTGATGCTGGTGAATCCCCGTATGTCGGAAAAGAGAACGGTAAGCGTCTTCTTGTCTCCTCCCAGTTTCAGCTTTTCCGGATCTCTGAGAATTTCGTTGACTACTGAAGCGGTAAGATAATGATTGAAGGCGTGCTTTACCTTCTGCCGTTCCTTCTCTTCCTTAAGGTAACGCACCGCCGTCACCGAGGAATAGATCAGGATGAGATTCAGACACGGATATACCACACTGATCCATACACCCCTGGAAGAGAACATGAATTGGGCGAAAACGGAATAGCCTATCAGAAAGGCTCCGCTGCACAACGCGCCTCCGACGGCCCTGAGACGCGACAGCAAGGTTCCCAAACCCACTCCCACAAAAACGATCAATGCGATATCGAACAGGGAAAGCCATTGGGGCCGCACCAGGAAACGATTACTGAGGACACTGTCCATCACGGCCGCATGTATCTCCAGCCCGGGCATCGTAGAGCTGAAGGGAGTGACTCGAAGGTCGTAGAGACCCACCGCGGTGGCGCCCACGACGACGATTTTGTTCTCGAGTTGCTCCCTCGGCACTTTGCCCTCCAAAATATCCGAAACGGAAAAGGAGGCAAACGCTCCTTGCGGGCCGGGGTAGGGAATCATCATGCGTCCAAGTTCGTCCGTCGGTATTTCCGTTTCGCCCACTCGAAGCGATTCTACGCCATAAGAAGACAGCGTGAGGCGGGACGGTCCTCCCCCATGGTGGGCCTCGATGGCTCTCACGCTGAGAGAAGGAAACAGGTACCGTTCACAACGAAGCACCAGAGGCATCCACCGGACTACCCCATCCGGGTCGGGAAAGATATTAAAGTATCCTGAGAACCGGGTCGCTTCAGAAAGCACCGGAAGGTTGGCTTCAGGCATATACATGGCGATCAGAGGAACGGATTTGGCCTCCTCGGAACGGTACCGAATCATACGGTAAGCCGACGATCTGATAAGCTTGAGCTTTTCCTGGACGGAGCCCTCCTCGAGGTGGGAAATTCCGGCGGGCGTCGGATGGAAGAAATAGCCCAACACGACCTTGGTCTTTGACTTTTTGACGGCCTCGGCAAACTGGAAATCCGGACCCAGTACCTCGGCGCGCTTCTCCAGTACGTTCATGATCTCGGTGGAAAGCAGGTCTTTGGATGCCAATTCCATCCCCAGATCCCTCAATACTTCCAAAGCGGCGCCTTCATCGGGTTCAAAAAAACCCACATCCAATGCCATGACACTGGCCCCGGCCTGCTCGAGCTTTTCGATCAGACCGACGAACGTAGTTCTCGGCCACGGCCATTTCCCTATGGTATCCAGGCTTTTTTCATCGATCTTGGCCAAGACCACCGTTCCCGTGGTCGCCACCGGTCCCCTGTACAAGAAACGAAGGTCAAGCGTTTTCGATTCCAGAATTTCGGTGAACGCGGGTTTGATAAAATAGAGAACCAGGATCAGAGAAGTAATGATCAGACTGATGGTAAGGAGTTGCAACCATGATGTATTGAGGAGCAATCGTCGCATGTGAGTTCCCCGGAGTCGTGGAGCTCTCAAGAATTTCGGCTTATAGTTGATTACAGAGAAAAAGTCAAATAAAATCGTGACGTTCGGCCGATCGCACCTTACTCGATCACCAAGGAGACGACCTCTCCCCTCTCCGTCCCGGCGAGGGTTCCAGTTCACCTTATGTTTGCATTGCATATGTATTATAGAGCGTGCTATCTTTTTGTGAAACAAAAGTTTTTCAATGGAAGCAGGGGAGGAAATCAATATGAAGCAGTCGGTTTCTACACAGGCGCTTTTCTTTTGTCTGGGGCTTTTCCTGATCGTGGGATGCAGTTCAGCTCCTGAAGTTCGCAGGACCGACGTGGGAGAGACCATCGATCTGAGCGGAAAGTGGAACGATTCCGATTCACAGCTCGTCGCGGACGAGATGATTCTGGATTGTTTGGGCCGACCCTGGCTGGATTCGTTCAAGTCGGGTCACAGTGGCAAAAACCCCACTGTCATTGTCGGAACGGTGCTGAACCGCAGCCACGAACATATCAATACCCAGGTCTTCGTGAAAAACCTCGAACGGGCTCTCATTAACTCCGGACGGGTCGATTTCGTGGCCTCCAAGGACGAGCGCAGGGAACTGCGTGAAGAAAAGGCCGATATGCAGCAGGGTTTTACCAGTTCCGATACGGCGAAATCCCTCAGTGAGGAAGCGGGAGCGGACTATATGCTCACCGGATCGGTGAATTCCATCAAGGATCAAATCGAAGGGCAGTACGTCATCCTGTACCAGGTGAATCTGGAACTCATCCACCTTGAATCCAACAAGAAGGCCTGGATCGGAGAGAAACAGATAAAGAAATACGTCAAACGGTCAAAATACAAATTGTAGGACACCGATGCCTCGCCTCTCATCCCGGAGTCGTTTCATATGGGCAACAGGCTCAAGATAGGCCCTCATTTTTTCAGAAAGACCTTCTTCGAGAGCTTTGGCTTATTTGCCGTTTTACTAGCGGCGATCGTTTACCCTTGTTTCGCGGGATGTACGGCTCAACCCAGGCCGGAGCGAAAAGATTCCTTTTCTCAAGAAGGGACCCAAAGAGCCCCGAAAGCCCGGGAGGACCGGCCCGCGGAGCAGAGCCGAAGCGCCATCCGGAAGGGAGCGTCCCGCTCGGACTCCTTTTCCATGGAGCCGGGTACGGATCGTGCCGGAAGCAAGGAACCGGGCCGGCAAGCGCGAGTCGAGCCGCCCCGCACCGGAAGGGAAGACCCCTTTTCCGCTGAACGCGGCTCGAGCAGCCGCGGAGAGGCGAAGCGGAAGACGGAGGAACAGGCCCCTTCCTCTTCCCAATACGAGGAAACGGTCGCACAAGATCCCCACACGTTCCACCTTCCGGTATACAACCAGGTTGTGCCTCTGATGGAACGCGGCGATTATAGCGGAGCCTGCGCCGCTTTAAAGCTCAACGAATCCCAATTCGGGGATAAAGACCGTCTGCTCTTCCTCCTCGAGAGCGGGCTGACGTATCTCTATGCCGGAGATTTCGAAACCGGACAAGCCATTCTCGCCGAAGCGGAAAGTCTGGAGCAGGATCTGTACACCAAATCACTCACCGTCCAGGCGTCCACGTTTATTGTAAACGATTTGGCGGCGCCTTATCGTGGAGAAGATTTCGAATCGGTCATGATCAACCTGTTCCGGGCCCTGGGCTACGTCAAGAGCGGCGGTATCGAGGACGCCCTAGTGGAAGCCCGGAAAGTGGACTCCAAACTGACCGCCATCAACAGCCAGTATCCGGAAGACAAGAAGAACGTCTACAAAGAGGATGCATTTGCTCGATGGCTTGTGGGGATGTTGTACGAAACCGATCCCACCTCGGCCAACCTGAACGATGCGTTCATCGCCTACCGGAAAGCATTGGACGTTTACGAAACCGACTATGGAAACGATTACCTCGTTGGGCCTCCCGATTTGCTCAAATCGAGTTATCTCACCGTCGCCAAATGGATGGGAACGGCCGAATTCAAAGAGGCCACACGAAAATACGGCAAGGTGCCTTACCTTTCAGTGGACCAGAAAAAGAAGTTATCGGAGTTGACGTTCATTCATTTCAGCGGAAAATCTCCGGTGAAAGTGGAGCGCAGTATCATCAGTCCTCTTCCGGATGGACATATCGTAAAATTGGCTTTCCCGGTATACCAGGATCGGACGAGCCGTATCGCGGGCTCCCAAATCGTGGCCCGCCCCACGGCCGGCGAGAAAATACTGACCGCAAATACCGAGTTGGGAGATCCTGTAGGCCGTATAGCAAAGGCTAATCTCGAGAACCGCAAGACCCGCATAATGGCTAAAGCCATCGCCCGTGCAGCGGCGAAATATGCAGCCACCAAGATTGCGGAGCAGCAGGCTCGAAATCAGTGGGGAGATACCTGGGGTTGGGTGATCGGAGCCCTCGGAAACGTCTACGCGGTTCTTTCCGAAAAGGCGGACCTGCGCTTCTGGCAAGGGTTGCCGTCGGAGATCCGTGTGGCTAAACTGGCGGTTCCACCGGGGCTTTATTCACTTCAGGTGAATTGCACGGATTCCGCCGGAAACATCCTGGAGAACATCGACCTCGGTACGGTCACCACCAAGCCGGGTGAGCACCGTTTCTTCACGTTTACCACTGTCAAGTAAGCGTCGACAGGGGCGGCGGCTTTTTCGATCAAGACAGGACCCCGGGATCGTGCTGAACAATTCGGATGTAATGTTGAGAAATTCTTCCGGTGTGAACATCAGGAAATCAGTCGTCGGACATGGGAGGAACTCATGAAAGGATTCAAAAAGTGTCTGCTCGTTTGCATCGCTTTTATCTGGTGCCTCCCGGCCTGGGCGAATGCGGTCGAGGTACGGACGGTAACGGCCGAAGGCGTAGGCGCCATCCTGGCCGGAGACGAGGCTCTGGCCCGGGATCGGGCCATCAAGGACGCGCAGCGCAAGGCTGTTGAGCTGAGCGTAGGAGTTCTGATCGACTCCGAAACCATCACCCAGAATTACAGCGTAATTCGGGACGAAATTTATGCCCGGTCCGTGGGCTATATCCAGGACTATAAAGTGCTGGGAGAGTCGAAAGATGAGGGGATGGTACGAGTGTCTCTTCAAGCGACGGTAAGGATGGGGCCCTTAAAAGAAGACCTCGATCGGGTGATCGTGCGCGTGGGAAAGCCCCGAGTTTTATTCATGATCGCCGAGCAGGACGTCAGCGGCGGAGCCCCTGTCGCCTGGTGGCAGGGAACCTCGGGTATGGGCCAATTCATCGTGGACGCTTCCTTGCAGCAGTATTTCCTGAGCAAGAGCTTTGTTGTCGTCGATCATTCCTTGAAAAATCCCCGCCGCAAATTGTCTCCCAGTCCGTCCGACAGCGAAGCAGCCGCTCTGGGTCGTGACTATGACGCGGAGGTGGTGATCGTGGGACGAGCGATAGCAAAGGATGGCGGCAAAATCGCCAACTTCAACCTGCACTCCTGTCGTGCTGAAATATCCGCCCGGGCCATTCAGGTGGATAACGGGCACGTGTTGGCGGCTGAGAGCGCCCGCGCCGCGGCGGCGCACATCGACCCCATGACGGGAGGAAACGAGGCCCTGCAGAAAGCCTCCGATGCTCTCTCCAAGAAGTTGGCGGACCAAATCGTCGCCGCCTGGGCGCAGCAGATCTCGGGCTCTGCTCTAATCACCCTGGACATCACGGACGTGGGCCGCTATGCTGATTTCGTGAAGCTGAAAGGGATCCTGAAGGATCAGGTCCGAGGCGTGTCGAACGTGTATCAGAGAAGTTTCCAGGAAGGAACGGCCAAACTGGAAGTAGACTTCCAGGGAACGGCCCAGGAGTTGGCGGATGAATTGGCTTTAAAGGAGTTCGAAACGTTTAACATCCGGATTCTGGAGGCCTCTCAAAATCGGTTGAAGATAGCCATTTCGCCCAAGACCATGTAAGTTTTCGTCAAAAACGCTCTTCCGGAAGGTTTTCCGACCATCCAATCATCGGTGGGCAAGCCCTGCCAAAGGCCAAGACATGTCCGATCGAATCATGAATTTTTTCGGCTTTTTCGGTCACTCTGTCGGCCGGGCTCTATCGAACACGTTGAACGGTTTTGCCTTTTTTTATGACTGCTGGCGTACGGCGTTCCAGTATCGGCGGACGGGAACGCGAGTGATCCGAAAGATCATTCGGCAGCAGATTTATTTTACCGCCGTTCAGTCCGTGACCATCCTGGGATTTCTCGCCGTGCTCCTGGGGGGCCTGATTGTCATCCAGGGCTTCGAGAATCTGGCAAGAGTCGGAGGCGCCGAACTACTGAACAGTTTCCTCGTCATCATCATCATCCGTGAAATCGGACCGATTATGACGGCGTTTTTTGTGATTCTCCGATCCGGTGTCGCCATTACCGTCGAAACGGGCTATATGTCCGTTTTGAAGGAAATCGAGGCGTTGTCGTCGGATGGAATTCACCCGCTGCACTATCTCGCCGTTCCACGCCTCATCGGAATGACCGTGTCGGTTTTGTGTCTGTTCATCTATTTTGACATCTGTGCTATGATCGGTGGATATTTCTTTGGTTGGCTTCTCGCCGATATCCCTTTTTCCAACATGGTCAATACATTGCCTGCCGCCGTCGGCGGCACGGATCTCCTGGCGGGGCTCGTCAAGGGCCTTGGATTTGGATTGATTATCGCCTCGGTGAGTCTTAACCTGGGACTGCAAGCTACAACCGGGGTTACTCAGATTCCTCCTCAAACCAGTAAGGCAGCGGTCTATTGCCTGTTGCTCTGTTTCATCTGGAACCTGACGATTACAGCTTTGCTTTATATGGCATGATGTCATCCTGGACAGACGATTTGATCATGGAATGCCGGGACGTTGTGGTTCTGCATCAGGGACGGCCGGTGTTGGACGGGATTACTCTCGGCCTGCATGCCGGAGAATCCGTGGGTGTCATTGAAGCGGAGGACCTTTCCGACAGCTTTCTGCTGCGCCTTTTTGCATTGATCGCGCCGCCTGCTTCAGGAGATGTCTATGTCCGGGGCCTGAAAGTGGATTTTGGACGCGTACGGAACCTGCTGGCCCTCCGGAAAAGCGTGGCCTATATACCCCATACAAGCGCCCTGATCAGCAATCTGACCCTGAGAGACAACGTAACCCTGTTTGACCGGTATCACAACAACCGAAAACCGGATGAGGCCGTGCATCGGGCCATGCCTCTTTTGGAACGCTTCGACCTCGTACCGTATCTGGACTACCGACCGGCCGAGGTCGAGGCCCAGCACCGTAGAAAAACGGTAATCGTTCGGGAATTCCTGAAAGATTGTTTTCTCGTGGTTTTCGAAAAGTTACGCAGGGACTTATCCGTGCAAGACCTGAAGGACCTTTGTGATTTTCTGATCGAAAAAAAACGGGACGGTACGTTAACCTTTCTTATTTCCGAAGATGACGAATCTTTGGTGCGTTCCATATGCGAGCGGCGGATTGAGGTGAGTGAGGGGCGCATCTTGAAGGACATCGCCACAGGATCCTCGGAGACGACGGAGGTGCGGCCGTGAAGTACAGGTTTCTGGATCAGATTGTCGGCGCATTCCTGGTCTTTATCCTGATTCTCGTGGTCGTCTCCGTAGTGACCATAGGGAGAGGGAAAGCGTGGTTCAAACGGTACGATACCTACTACGCTGTTTTCAAAGAAGGATACGGTCTCCAGCCTGGTTCTAAAGTGAAGATGCTTGAAATCGAAGTAGGCAGGGTGAAGTCCATAGACATTGATGAGTCCAATCAAGTTCGGCTCACCCTGAAGATTGTGGAGGAGGTGGGACCCAAGATCAAGACCGACTCCCTTTTAGCGGTGGAAGGCACTCCCATACTAGGCAGCTCGTATCTATCGCTCACACCGGGAACGCCGTCCGGCAACGTACTACCCATACAAAGCCGTATTCCTTCCGAAGACAAAAAATCCCTCCAGGACTATCTCGACTACCTGAGTTCTTTGGCGTTGGAAGAAAAATTCGCCACGCTCACGAGAATTCTCGCGGACATTTCCGAGATCACCCATCAATTAAAGGACCCCGACGGCCCCCTGTTCGGCCTTCTCAGCGAAGTCAGATCGACCGTGTCCGGACTTAGGAATGGCGAGGGAACGGCCGGCAAACTCCTTAAGGACGACCGGCTGTACTTGAGCATCAACGAGCGGATCGAGGAGGTCAAGCCCGTTCTGTCCAACTTCGACCGGACATCCCAACGCCTGGTGACCGTGTCCGCACAGGTCGAGAGAATGCTGGCCGACCTCGAAGAAACAGCGAGCAGCCTCCCGCAGATCATGGCTAATGTGGACGCCACAACAAAGGCCCTCCCTCTTCTGATTCAGGAGGTCCGTGACACCGTGGCCGAAGTGTCGCCTGTGCTGCGCGGAGCCCGAGGAACGCTCAAGGATACCGAAGCCGTAGTGAAATCCCTGAAAAACAACCGGCTGATTCGAATGAATTTACCGGCGCAGGAAGTGGAGCGACCGATGGAACTGGACCTTAGAGGAGTTGAACCGTGAGGCGATGGAAGACAGCTATCGCCGTGTCGGCCGTCAGCCTGTTGTTGGCCGCTTGCGGGAGCGGGCCGCAGCCCCTGCCCCCCCGTCTCGAGGAAGCGGCAACCTATGCGGAAAAGGGATTAGCCGCTTTTCGAAACGGGTGCATCGATGAAGCCGAAGGCCTCTTTTTGGCCTCTCTGGAGGTTAATCGCTCATTGGATGACCGTGAGAGGACAGGGCAGGATCTGAACCGTCTGTCGGTGTTGTACGCCGCCCAGGGGCGCACCGAGGAAGCCCTTAAGTCACTGGACCAGGCCGAGTACATCAACAAAAGGGGGAACCACGTTTCGGCGCTGTTTGCGAATCTCTTGAACCGGGGTCGGATTTACATCAAGACCCGCCAGTGGGAAGCGGCCGTGAAGGCGCTGGAGGAAGCCCGTCTATTGAGCCCCCTCACAGACGAAGAACTCTCCTCGTGGTACGCGCTCAAAGGCTACTGGCATCTGGAACAAGGTCGGATCGACGATGCGATTCGCGAACTCGAGGAAGCGGAGAAACGCTCACGCCCGGAGGTGTCGCCGAGAGCGTCCGCCGCTTTGGAACTCCATATGGCCCGGGCCTTCCAAGCCACGGGTCGCCTCGAAGACGCGTTGGAACGTGCGCAACGCGCTCTCGAACTTGACAAAAAGGTCGCCTACGCCCCCGGCATCGGTGAAGACCTGGTGCTGTTGTCTCTTCTCGCCGAGCAGTCGGGCAGGCTCGATCAGGCGGCGGATTTCGCCGAACGCGCCTTCTATGTTCACTACTACCTGGGGCACGAAGACAAAGTTCGCGAATTGCTGAATACGCTCGAGCGCCTGAAGGACGACTCTCGAGTGAAGCGATTGGATGTCTATTTGAAGAAGGGTGAACGCGAAGGGTTTCGGGCCTACTGTCCCTGATCGAAAAACCGGAGTAGTGTTCGCGGGTCGGTGGGAGCCGTCGGATCGAGGCACGATCAGACTCGCCGGCTATAAGAGATCGGCTTCCGGGACAGATGGACACGACCTCGAGTCCGGAACTGAATTCATTTGTTTGCCAACATGGTGGGCGCCATCAGATCTTCCCGAAATTACCGGGCCACGTTTCGTTCCCTGTTGCTCTCCTGCGCCTCGGCCTGGGATGTTCTGATCAATGCCGTCAAGAACTTTCAGAACAACGGCGATGTGAACCTGGCGGCTTCCATTGCTTTCTATGCCATACTATCCGCCATTCCGCTGCTCATCGTGACGCTGCTGGCCGCCGGGATCGTCTTCGGCTCGAACCCGACCATCCAGGCGGAACTCTTCCGCGTAATCCACGAATTCCATCCGTATTTCACCGGAGACCTGATAGGCCGACTGGGAGAAATCGAAGAAAAGAGCAAAGTGTTGGGCTGGATCGGAATCATCGGCTTGATCTGGTCCTCCTCCCTCATCTTCAATTCCCTGCAAACCGCCCTTGGAATCATTTTCCGTTCCCAGAGGAAACAGAACTACTTCGTAGGCAAATTGCTCGCCCTATCCATGATCCCCATCGGCTGGGGGATCGCGATTGCCAATGTGGTCATCACGTACACGGCTTCCATACTCGAACATTCTTCTCTTGTAGTCGAGGGTGGATGGCTCCTCCGGACGATTTTCCACAGCGGCATTTTTCGCTATTTGCTCCCCTACCTCGTGCTTGTGGCGTTCTTTACATTTGTATACAAAGTGATTCCTACGACCAAAGTCCCGATGACCAGCGCGCTTGCGGGCAGCGCACTCTTTTCGGGGCTGATGGAGGTTACGAAACATGTATTCACCTGGTACATCTCCAGGAGCGCCAAATACAACATCGTATACGGATCCTTGGAAACCGTGGTTGTCCTGGTGATCTGGGTGTTTTACGTATCGCTGATCCTTCTTTTCTGCGCCGAACTCATCTCCTCCTACCAGAAACGGGATCTCATTCTTCTGGAAAAAGCTCTGATCCACTCCGGAGGTCGCAAATGATCCTGGACGAGCGCTTGTTCCGTCGTTTTGGAAGGCTGTATCCCAAAGGCACTTATATTTTCAGGGAGGGCGATGCCTCAACGGAAATGTATTACATCCTTTCCGGGAAGGCGCTGGTCTTGAAGCGGGTCGGCCGGGTCACAAAAGTACTGGCGGAGATGGGACCGGGGGAATGCTTCGGCGAGATGGCGACATTGATCAGCGACAGGCGGACCGCCTCGGTCCGTGTACTGGAGGACAGCAACATTGCCGTGATCCAGGCCGAGACGTTTCGGAGTCTTCTTCGGGAGAGCGAAGAGGTCTCCCTGCTGATGCTGAAGGAATTGGCCGAAAGGCTCAAACAGACGAACCTGGCTCTCGAGGAGACCGCCCAAGCCCGATTCAGGCTCGGGATCGTTCTGTATCTCATGGAAGAGTGGCCCCTACCGCCGGATCGAGAACCCATAAGTGAGCTGGCGGGAGCTATTGGAAAAGATCCGGAGGAAATACGAAGCGTTCTCGAGGGATTGGCGGAACAGGGCATTCTTGAAATGCGGGACGGCTCCATAACGGAATTCAAAAAAGAACGGGTACGCCCGCTCATTCGGATAGGATGACGCAGGAAAGCCCTATTTCCGGAAGACCGTTCTCGTCCGCGATCACAACCCGACAGGCCGGGGGCGCTCACCCCGTGATCCGAGACCCGTTGCCCATTTCCCGAAATGTCCGCTCGAGTCCCGGCCTGCGGTGAGCATCGCTTCAGCTTCAGCGATCGCTCGGAATCAGCTTTTGCCCTCGAAATAGTATCCTTGCACCAATTCACGAACGATTTTGTCTGCCATCCGTCCTATTTCCACAAGGTCGTAGCCCCCGGTGTTGGTTTCCGCACTGATCACCAGGGCTGAAGTCGTATCGATGATGCGGGCGTCGATACGAAGGATGTTGCCGATTTTCATCACGCTTCCGGTAATCACCGCATTGGCGCCGAGAAGCTTTCCAGCCTGGGCTGCCGTCTCGACCATCCCTGTTTGCTTGAGTTCGAGCTCCCGAACCACTTTGTCCAACTGTTCGCGCTCGATAATCTTGAACGCCCGTGAATCTACCAGCGAGGTGGTGAATATCTCCGAAATCATTCTGCCCAACTGGTCCTTCTTGGCCTCTTCATTCAAACTCTGGAATTCCAGGACCCCAATGGTCACCTGTTCCTCTTTGGGAATGGACTTCGTGCTCATCTCAGGCTTAGCCTCAGGCTCAGGCTCTGAAGACCCTGCGCCGCTGACCAGGGAATTGTGAACCCACGAGCGCTGTCCGTCCGGCAAAGCTACCAGGTACCAGTCGCCCGTGGCGCCCTCGATCGACAATTCCGTACCCCTGTAGACGATCTGTACGATCCCATACTGCGTTCCGGGTCCCGATCGGGTATTCGATGAGTTCGAGGTGACCTTCACGGTGCCGCTCATAGGCCGGTCCGCAGTGAGAACGGGTCCCAAAGAGGCCCGTTCGGATGCAGGCGGTGGAGAACTCTGCTCTCTTGCCGCGGAAGGAGGTGGAGGCGTATAATCGCTTCGAACTTTCACCTCACGCGCGACCAGTTGTCCGCTTTTCTTGAAATAGACGATTTCGACGGTGTCTCCGTTTTGGGGTCTGTCCGGCTGGTATTCGGTCTTGAAGCCAACGGTGAAATTGGTGGTCCTGCTTGACTCGAAAACGTAGACCTTCAGGTACCCTTTCCGTGTCCAGCGATTTACCTCGAGATTCTCGACACGCCCGTAAGCTTTGAACATCTGGGTTTCGGCTACCGCTGAGGTAACCATGAGTATGGAAAAAAATAAAGACGCAACAAGACTCAAAGACCGTGGAGCAAATGAAGCCATGTCTTGGACTCCTCAGTATTTGGGGGTTCCTAGATGGGTTGGTAATACATACTCTAACATACTTCCCGGTAATAAACAAAGTTTCGATAAAAAAGCGCCCAAAAGAACTTGAGGCTCACGGAACTCATTCTAAATGACGCCCAATGCCTGAATCCGTTCGCGTTTATCGCCCCATGAGGAAATCCGCCTGCGGCCGCGTCCGTTCGGTATCCGATATTGCCAAAATTGCTGATTATAGACCCTCTCTACGACAACGCGTGGGTCTGTTCGTCATACCGTTTAGAAAAAACGGACGCAAATCCTTTAAACATATTTTGAGTTGTAAGCACGTACTCGGCAAGCTCGATACGCGTATTCTCACCTAAGGCGTTGAAGCGGCAAACAAAGGTGTCCTCATCCTGGGATTTCTGTAAAGCTCCCCACGCTTCCTCAATAGTTCCTCCCTCGGTGGCCGTATGCTCCCGGAGGACGGCTTCCGCCTCGGCAAGGAGCTGATCCAGAGCGCTTTTGCACTCCTCGACCCCTTGCTTCAGTTCCTCGTAAGTACCGCATTCCCGGATCAAAGGAACTTTCCTTTCGAGGCCCTTCTCCATCGCGGTCACTTGAATTCCCAAGCCAAGCGAGCCATCCGTCGCGATTTCCCTCACGGATAATTCCAATCTCGATTTCATCAAATGTCACTCCCTACCTGACCTTTGCAGGAACAATCGAGCCGGCGCAGCCGGCAACGCATGAAAACGGGTATCCGGACTCAGTTACGATTCTCCTTCGCCGCATTCGCTTAACATGCGTTTTTCCCACGCATCGCAAATGTCCGCCGTGCGAGACTTAGCCAGTCCGGTGTAGGTTCTTGGGTCACGAGCCGCTTCCAGCGCTTTGCTCGGAGCTTTCTTAAAGTATTCTCGAAGCTCCTCGTTGCGTTCGAGCGTCTGGAAAACGGTTTCGTTCGGACTTCGTCCGTGACTCGCCTTCCGCACCCATTCATGTGCGTCATCCAGTCCGGCCAAAGACAGGGAAATGTACAGAGGTTCGGAGCTGATCTCCATCATGGCCGCTTCGAGGTTCTTCTCGATGGCGGAAAGGTTTACGTCCAGTCCGTCCACAACCCAGATCATCCTGGACAGCGCATCAAAGTATCCCACCAGCATCTCGGGCATATAACGGCCGGATGCGCTGTTGGTGAGGTCCCTCTGATGCTCGGAGATCTGATCCAACAGGATGGTTACGACCCTCGGCATGAAGGCTTTGTACTGGCTTTTGACGTGCTCGAGATTCCATGGGTTTCTTTTGTGCGGCATGGTCGACGAGCCCACCTGAGCCGCCCCGAACGGTTCGTAGACTTCGTTGATTTCCGAGCGGTGCAAATGCCGCAGATCGTCCGCCAGATTGGCCAGAACTCCAAACGAAACCGCCACTGAGCAGCCGAAGTACGCGGCGTATTCGGGCTGCACGATTTGAGTGGAATGCATGGCGGGTTCCAATCCCAGGTCGCCCAGAACTTCCCGCTCCACTTCCGCCGGATCGTCCACCATAAGTGACAAGGCATTGTAGGAACCGACAGCTCCGGAGAACTTGCCCGCGAGATTCAGGGCCGCGTCATCCATCTTTAGAACACTCTTGCCAAAACGATCGACGTACCCTGCAATGAAGTACCCGAACGTCACGGGAGAAGCAAATCGGCCGTGCGTCCGTCCAACTTGAACCGTATCCTTTTGTTTACGGGCCAAAACGATCAAAGCAGTTTCGAACGCGAGCGCCGCAGGCCGAACGGCGTCCAGGTAGCAGTCGCGCAATCTGGCCGCATTGGCGGTATCCACTACGTCGAAGGACGTGGCGCCCAAGTGTATATACTCTCTCATCGATTCCGGAAGATGCGCTTTCAACACATTGACCGCGGCTTTCAGGTAATGATGAACTCGTTTATCCTCCTCGTAGACCTCCTCAGGATCGATTTCCTTCGTAACCAAGTCGATTTTACCCGGGAGTTCCGCAGGCGCAAGACCCCGCTTGGATAG
Organism: Deltaproteobacteria bacterium; assembly: GCA_016208165.1. Classification (NCBI taxonomy): domain Bacteria; kingdom Pseudomonadati; phylum Myxococcota; class Myxococcia; species Deltaproteobacteria bacterium. The sequence continues at coordinate 30,624 of JACQYL010000118.1, read as the reverse complement.
GGATCGCGCCAGAGCGCGTTCCACTTTGAAGATGTAACAAATGTTGGCTTCTTCCGACAGATACGGCGAAAGCCGGTCAAAAATCGTATCGTCTCCGCCGTAGTAGCGATAATCCAACGGAGATACACATTTGAAGCGATGCTTCTTGAACAACTGTTCCGTCATGAAACCTCCCAATCCATCTTGGACGCAGATAGGCTAGCGATAACCTTTCATCGCAGCAGCGGTGATTCTCTCTGTTTTTCGTGCTTTCTCGGGGTCCAACTCATACGCCTCGGACCTGAATTTCATCGCGCCTTGCGTGTCACCTATTCCTTGGTACGCACGGAACAGGTAAATCAGGGCGTTTACCCGGTCCGACTCGTAGGCATTCAGTCTGGTGGCCATCTCTCTCAGCTTATATGAATCGCCTTTCCTGAGATAGAGCAGGCACAACATGTCCAGGAGAACCGAGTCATGTTCGTAAGCGCGAAAGGCTTGCTCCGCATGGACCAGGGCCCGGTCGAAGTCCCTTAAGGTAATATACACGATGGCCAGATGTCGGTGCGCATGACGGTATTCGGGATCCACTTCCAGGGCTTTGAGGTAAAGGGATTCGGCTTTGCGGATATCTTTCTCTAATAGCATGATGTTCCCAAGTCCGTTCAAAGCCTGTAAAAACCTGGGGTTGGCGTTCAAAGACGTCTGATAATAGTGTTTGGCCTGTTCCAGGTCGTTTCTCCTCCGGTACGCTTCTCCAAGGCTGTAATAGGACAGATCCGAAGGGCTCACCGCCGCCGTATGCGTCCACAGGGTCATGTCATCGCGCCATATTCCGGATTGTCTGACCGAGAGCACGGAAAAGATCGCAATCACACACACCAGAAAGGCCGGGCCCACATTCCGGCCCACCGCCTTTGAGCGGGCAAAGGCCTTATCGCTCACCTTCAGGGCGGCCATGGTTACCACACAGCAGAAGGCCAGGGAGGATATGAAGATATATCGATCCGCCGCTTGTATGGAAATCGGAATGATCCCGGAAGTCGGCAAGAAGTTGATATAGAACCACGCGATCCAGAAAGCCACAAGCCGGTTCCGACGTAGGAACAGAACAAAACATGCCGCCAAAATCAGTTGGAAAACGGCGCCGATCAGGACGGACGGATCCGTAACCGGTATGCTCCAGTCAAAGGCATACCTCGCGGAGAGCCCTACGGGCGCAACAAGCGTTTTAAGATAGTGCGACAGGACTACATTTACGTCGATAAGCCTTTGCAGCAGGGGTAAATCGGCCAGAATCGTCTTCGTGGTTCCGGCGATAAAACTGAAATACAACGCCGCTCCCACGGCCGGGACCCAAAACGGTATGTGAATCCAGATTCGTTTCTTCCACTGCTCCAGGGAAGGCCGCACAAGGATCAGATCGGTCGCCAGGATCACCAACGGAAGCGATGCCGCGGTGGGCTTGCTTAACGAGGCCAGAAGGTATGAAACAAAGCTCGCTCCAAGGCCGAGATATCGTTTCGATCCTGTCCATGCGTCTATCCGGAGAAAAAACCAGAAACTGAGAAAGAAGAAAAGACCGCAAAGAACCTCCTTGCGCGCGGCCAGCCAGGCCACGGACTCCACATGAAGAGGGTGGGCCGCAAACAGGCAGGCCGTCAACGCCGCCACAAGCCGGGGAGCGAATACGCCCCCTTCCGGGGACAACGGATCCCTGCTCGAGTTCTCGAGCGGGCCTTGCCGCAGGGCGTTTTGGGTCGAGCCGAATCTCTGAAACAGGCGTCTGACGATGGCGTACACCAGCCAGATGTTCAGGCAGTAGAGCAGCACGTTGTGGAGGAAATAGCCCCAGAGGTCCGTCCCGAAAAGCCTTACGTCGATCGAATAGGAGATGTCCCTTAACGGCTGATAGGTTCGTCCGATCTTCGTCATAACCTCCCAGACATAACTCAACGATAAGGGATCGTTCTGGGCCCATTCGATCATGCTCACGTCGTCCCAATGTACCAGTTGATTGCCGTAAATGCCGCTGTACAGAAGGAACCCCAGCAACACCGGTAACATCCAGACGAAGCGGCGCCACCGCGAAACCCCGACCGCGGATGCGGACACGGCCTTCTTCTCCGCCCCTCCGACGGACGCCGGCGCCTGCAACGACGTACGGTTTGCCGTTTCTTCGACGGAAAGCCTCCCTCGCGTCTGTTTCTTTTGCTTCTTCTTCGGTTTTGTCTCCGACTTCATCATATCGCCAAATCAAGATCCGAGAGTTCTAGTCGTCCAGATGGAAAAGTTTCCAGACCATCTCCTCTTTGCGGCCTTCGAGGAAGATCTTGCCCGGATTGAGAATCCCGTTCGGATCGAAGGCCTTCTTAATGCGCTTCATGACGTCTTGACCCAGGTCGTCGATCTCCATGCTCAGGAAAGGAGCTTTTGTAATCCCGACGCCGTGTTCTCCTGACAACGTCCCTCCGAGTCGAATGGTTTCACGAAAAATCCGATCGGCCATGTTGCTCGCACGCCTGGATTGCTCCGGATCCCGCTTGTCCAGCATGATATTGATATGGAGATTGCCGTCTCCGGCGTGCCCGAACGTGGTGATCAACAAATCCTCCTCTTTTCCAATCTCTTCGATTTTGAGCACCATTTCCGGGACGCGGCTTCTGGGCACCACGATGTCTTCGTTGACTTTGTGAGGGGCATAGTGAAAGAGGGCCGGGGAAATGGAACGCCGAAACCGCCACATTTCCTCTTCCTCCGATCGGTCTCTCGCTATGCGAATTGTATGGGCCTCGTTGCGAATCGCAATTTCCTCGAGTTTCGCGGCCTGAAGTTTGACGTCTTCCTGCTGACCGTCGACTTCGGCGAAAATCACGGCTCCGGCGCCTTTGTACAACCCGAGATTCAGGCGTTCCTCCACACAGTGCACCGTTGCCCTGTCCATGAATTCGAGCACGGACGGCACGATTCTGGACATCATGATATCCCGAACAGCGGAAGCGGCTTGGTCCAGACGCCGGAAAGACGCTGCCAGCGTTTTCCTGTGAGGGGGCAACGGAATCAATTTAAGAGCGATTTTGGTGATTACGGCCAACGTACCTTCCGAACCGATCAAGAGGCGGGTCAGATCGTAGCCGACCACCCCCTTGGCCGTCTCGACACCGGTTTTGATCCGTTCCCCTGTCGGCAGGACTGCTTCCAGACCCAGCACGTAGTCGCGCGTTACCCCATACTTGACGGCCCGCGCCCCTCCCGCGCACTCGGCGACATTTCCTCCGATCGTCGAAACGTGAAGACTGGCCGGATCCGGAGGATAGAACAGGCCGCACCTCTCAGCCTGTTCCTGAAGGTGGCCGGTAATCACGCCCGGCTCCACAATAGCGACCATGTTTTCTTCGTCCAGTCGCAGGATTCGATTCATGCGCGACAGGGCTAAGATCAGGCCGGACTTCACCGGTAAAGAGCCTCCCGTCATGCCCGTTCCCGAACCCCGGGGAATTACGTAGAAACGTCTTTCATTCGCCATGCGCATTATGGCGCCGACGTGTTCCGCCGTGTCCGGAAAGGCAACGCCCCAGGGCATGAATCTGAGTCCGCTGGCATCGTATCCATATACAGCCAGGTCTTCTTTCCGGATCAATACGCGGTCTTCACCCAGCAATGAGACGAGTTCTCGTTTGATGTCACTCGTTGAGGATTTCATACGTTCGAATAACCATTGGCGGAAGAAAATAACGGAAGCCGGGCTCCCCGGGTACTCGTTCGCCGGCTGTTATGAATAGAATCGGGCTCGGCGCCCTGCGCTCCGATGCTCCACAGACCACGACCTACGGGCTAACAGATCCACCATACCATATCGAAACATTCGATGGAAAGCGGCAAACGGACTGGCTGGGCTGAAGCGCGCGGCGAGAAGGTTGAACGGCCGCGCCGACAGAAAAAAGGAGAGGACAGGATCGTCAGTGGACCCTGGTATTCTTACCGACTCTGAGCGTCTCCGCCAAAAACAGGTCTTTCAACTTTCGCTCCAGAAGATTGACCTGATGTTTGGTTTTGTAGTTCTTCCGCATCTTTTTCTGCAGGGAGTTCAATGCATAAAGTACGCTGGCATGGTTCCGGTTGAAACTTTTTCCAATCGCATCCAGAGTGAAGTTCGTGTATTTCCGACAGAGATGCATGGCTACGGAGCGAGGAAAGACAATATTTGCCTTTCTTGATTTGGATTTCAAATCCTCGACGTCCAGGTTGAACTGCCCGGCCACAAATTCCTGAATGGTTTCCGCACTTACCGACTTCTTGTTTTCCACAAAGCCTTGCACTACCTCCTGGGCCAGTTCCAGGTTGATAGGTCGGCCTTCCAGAGAAGACTTGGCATTCAGACAGATCAGGCTGCTTTCCAGCTCCCGGACATCGTCCCGGATATGTTCAGCTACAAACTCCAGTATTTCCCTGGGCGTTGGGACTTTGAACGTTCTTGCCTTCTTGTCCAGAATCCTTACCCTCGTTTCAAAGTCGGGTGAACCTATCCGGACCATCAGCCCGGAGTTTAGCCTCGAGCGTAACCCGTCATGCATGTCGCTGATGTCTTTCGGAAGCTTGGAACTCGTAAGCACGACCTTTTTGTTCGAATTGATAAGTGCATCCAAAGTAAACGCAAATTCATCTTGGGTTTTACTCTTTCCGCCCAAGAAATGGATTTCCTCGAGCAGCAAGACATCACAACAGCGTCGATACTTCTCTTTGAAGGTATCCATTCGTTTCAGTTTCAACGACAAAATCATTTCATTAATGAAGTCTTCCGTAGTCAGATAATGCACACGGCTTTGGGGCTCCCGGCTGAGAATTTCTCTGCTGATGGCTTGACACAGGTGACTCTTGCCCAAACCTGTGGAGGATAATAAGTAGACCAGACTCACCCCTTGATCCATGCCTTCCGAAACGTTTTTTGCCGCATTGTAAGCAAAATGATTGCTCGCTCCGGTCACGAACCGGTCGAACGTGAATGCCGGATTCAGAAGCGGCCTGCAGGAAATCGGTTCCGACATGGCGGGCAGAATCAGTTGGCAGCCGTTTGTTCGGCTTGACGGTTCCGCCGAGTCCTTCCGAGGTCTTATATCCTTCGGCTTTAACACCTCGAGGCGTATCTCCGGAGGCGCTACAACGGCCCTGGACAGCTCCTCCTGAAAGACAGGCAGGTAATTGTCCCGAATCCAATTAATAAAAAACCTGTTAGGGCATCCGATCGTCAGTTTTCCGTCTGAACCGTCCACAAATTTGATGGGTTCGATCCAGAGCTGGTACCTGTGCGGGGGCATCTGGCTCTTCAACGATCCCTTTAGCTGAGTCCACAGCTGTTCCATGACATCGCCTTCCATAAGTCGGTTGAAGCCAACGATTAAACGATTAATGGACGCCTAAGAAGAGTAACTGTCTGTAAGATTGGGTTGCCCGAAAGAAGATGTATCATGAATAGAGTAAGCTTCGATTCCTGTCAAATAGGGTTAATCGTGATCAGCGCCAATCCCGGACCACGGAATCGCACATAATGTAACATATTGAATTACCAAGCTAAAAATTGAAGCTCCTCCGTTTCTCCTTGAACTGCGGGGGATTTTACGGTCTCTTACTTCCGTAGAGTTACCAAGGGATTTCGATACACGGACCCAAATGTTAAGAACTTTGTCATTGTTCAAATCCTCCCATTTCCTCCGTGTAACATCTTTTTCCGCCTTTTTTCAGATCTCAGGCGCGACGCATCGTGCAACCGTCTATAATGTTTGATAAAAGAGATCTCCCCCAAACTTGGGCCGGGAAAATATATCTGGCAATAATGTTGCAGGAATGTTACATCCTGAAATCCTTCGGAACTTTCAATGTCACAGGAATTCTTTTGCCTTCACGGCGGCTCTCTGTTAAACAAACTGAAGAATAGTTTCCCACTCTCGAACGGGAGAACGAACCTACGAAAATGAATTCAACACGCCCTTTTGTTTACATTGTGGATTGTCCTCTTGAAGAGCAACCGGTTTGCGGATGGTCCTTCTACTGTCGTCCGATACTCATTTTTGTTCCTCCGGGACCGTTGCCCTTCCCTCGAATTCAAGAATTTGAAACACACTCTTTTCTTAGAGTGCATCGCGCTGAAGGAGCGCCGGAGGAAGAGGTCCGAAGGCTGCTTAGGGACTGGGAACGATGGGCTCGAGACCACGAGGCCATGGACTGGAACGCCCTCAAGGCGCTTGACGAGGTCCGTTCCGTCGAATCTCAGAACCTGCCGAGTTTAATGAAGGAAATCAGACGATTTGGCTCTGACACAACCTCCGGAGCCGGTCAACGGGTCGAGAACCGGACGCTGCTTCTGCATCTCGCGCGCCGACTCTGGAAGACAGAGCGCGAATGCAGCGACATACTTCATGAGGTAAGATCAAAGGAAGACGCCCTAAAGGACATTATCGACGCCTCGGACTCAGAGCAACTCTTCTCGACCAACCTCGATTTCGAGGCCACCGTCGATTTCGACGCGGTTCTAAAACGGCAGCTAAGGGCATGGGGGCACTTCTATGGGCCCGTGCGACCGCCGGCTGCCCATTATGTAACAGACAATCAATTTCTGTCGCGCCACCTTTCCGCCCATCTCGAATCCGTCGAAGTGGTTCGTTTCAGGCTGCCTCTGTTTGAAGGGTATGGGCCGGCGCAACTCGAAGATGCGTTTGAAGAGATTGAGAAACCGCTGCTTGGCCAACTCCATTCGTGTTTCGATGAATTGGCTCGACTAGCTTCTTTTGCTGAATTGAATGCCGGGGATCTGGACATACTCTCGGTTCGTTTCACCGAGGCCTCCCAATCCATTATTTCCGCGGCCGGGGAAGGCGGTTTCCCATTGAATACGGACAAGGACCTGTCCGTGAGGGTCATGCTGGTGCAAAACCGGGGTCTCGATCAATGGCTGTTCGGAAAGCTCGAAGGAAATGAAGGAGCTGAATCCCGGATCGAAGCGGATGGATGGGCCGCCGTCTTCACTGTGGAAACCTGAACCGGGTATCGCACCTGCTACGATCTAAACACTCATTTTCCCTGTCCCGTACCTCGAATCGCGGAATCGCCGCGATACGGGACAGGGTCGCAATTCCAGAGACCTCATTCCGGACGAACGTGGTGAGATCCGGAATCCAAAAAAATTCAATGAACCCATAGGATTCCGGATCCCTGGCGGCGCCGCGGGAGACCGCAAATCGGGACATACGCTTGCTACGCCGGGATGGCTCGAAACAGCGATCTCCTCGGGGGTATTGTGTGCAATCGTTTCGCGGTGTACGGCCCTTGAAATGGGTCGCGTTTCCGGGTGTATTCTGAACCTTCCGGGACCGCGGATAATGACGCCCTGAACGGCATCCTGACGTTAAATATCCGCTCTATTCGTCTCAGTTGCTTGACAACAAACCATGGTTGATGCAAAAGTTCGATGAATCCTGATTCGCTGTTCCCATGGCTCTACGAGCTGTCAAGTGATTGAAAACGAACGTTGTGGAAATCCGGCGATGAAATCCATTACGGAAAAGGTCAGAGACGGCGCCGGAGATCGTCGTTGTTCCGGACCCCCATAGTGTGAAAAGACACCCTGAGGGATTTGAGGGTGAAAGCCGGTTTAAGGACTTGTTACGAGTTACGTGAGTCTGAGGTTAATTCGACATAACCACTGAGGCCATAGGGAAGGAGTGTTCATGGAACAGGTAAAGGTGTTTCTCAATGAAGCTGACATGCCCACGCAATGGTACAACATATTGGCGGATATGCCGACTCCCATGAAGCCGCCATTGCACCCGGGCACTGGTCAGCCGGTGGGTCCTGACGATCTGGCCCCCATTTTTCCGATGAAATTAATTGAACAGGAGGTCAGCTCCGAGCGTTGGATTGACATTCCTGAAGAAGTGCTTGGCATCTATAAGATTTGGCGCCCCACCCCCTTGTACAGGGCGCGCCGTTTGGAGAAGGTGCTGAAAGCCCCGGTTCGTATCTATTATAAGAACGAAGGAGTCAGCCCTCCGGGATCACACAAGCCTAACACGGCCGTTGCTCAGGCCTATTACAACAAGATGGCCGGAACAAAACGGATTGCCACCGAGACCGGAGCCGGTCAGTGGGGAAGCGCGCTTGCGTTTGCCTGTAATTTTTTCGGCATCGAATGCCGGGTATACATGGTAAAAGTCAGCTACCACCAGAAACCGTACCGCCGCCTGATGATGGAGACCTGGGGAGCGAATTGCGTCGCGAGCCCCAGTTCGGATACCAATGCCGGACGAAAGATTCTGCAACAAAACCCGGATTCGCCGGGAAGCCTGGGCATTGCGATCAGTGAAGCGATTGAAGACGCCGTATCGAGCGGAGGAGCATCCAAATACTCTTTGGGCAGCGTGTTGAATCATGTCCTTCTGCACCAGACCATCATCGGATTGGAAGCCCAAAAACAGATGCGCATGTTGAACGAATATCCGGACGTGGTGATCGGATGCGCCGGAGGGGGGAGCAATTTTGCAGGCCTCTGCCTGCCGTACGTCCGGGACAAGATCGGTGGGAAACAGATCCAGATTATTGGAGCCGAGCCCACAAGCTGTCCAACCATGACCCGAGGGCCTTTCGCTTACGACTTCGGCGACACGCTCCAAACCACCCCGCTCCTGGCCATGTACACCCTGGGGCACGACTTTATCCCGGCTCCGATTCATGCCGGAGGTCTTCGCTACCACGGCATGGCTCCCATCATCAGCCATCTGGTTCACGAAGGTCTGGTGGAAGCGAGAGCATACGATAACCTGAAAACGTTTGAAGCCGGTGTTCAATGGGCAAGAACGGAAGGCTTCATACCGGCCCCCGAGACCAACCACGCCCTGGCTTGTATCCTGGACGTAGCCAGGCAGGCAAAAGAAGAGGGCAAGGAAAAGGTCATTCTGGCCAACTGGAGCGGACACGGCATTGTGGATCTGATGGCGTACGATGCATACTTCTCCGGAAAACTGACCGACTACAAGCTTCCAGACGAAGAGATTCAACGGGCGTTGGAAGCGATCAAGGGTTTCCCACCGGCTGAATAGGTTGTTATCTACACTATGCTTAGTAACCGATTCGGGAGAACGATACTCTCCCGAATCAACCCTTTTTCATACTTTTTGTCATACATTCTTGTAACGAGGGATTCTTGTCATCATCGACCTTGCATCAGCAACATGACGAACTTCTAATCCGATGTCCCAAACTCGGCGCCTTGATTACGTTCGCTTATTGCCGGATTGAGGTTTCGGGACTGCCGTGCACCCGCGCCCTCGCTTGCTGGAGAGATCGATTTCCGGTGGAATCTTTTCTAAAAGAGATTCTGACCGAGGTGGAATGGAAAAAGCAGTTTGATGCTCCCGCCAAACCCAAGCTCACCTCTTTGCTTGAACTCATCGACACCGCCCTTAACAACACTGCCGCTTCAAAAAACACGGATAAGGAATAGCGGACAACTCCCTTCTTTATATCCCGCAAAGGCTTTAGGTCTTCGGACCAAAAGTTTCTTTTTCTTGGCATGTCGCCAGATACTAAGAAGTATCTTGATTTGTTAAAAAGATTGTGCAACGATAGAGCAACAAGAGAAAGAAGTTAAGAGCGCCTTCCTCATGAAGAAAGGAGAAGCGTTATGATGAAAGGCCTTCACAAATGGGTGTTTCTTTCTGCTTTTCTATATCTTTTGATTTTGCCTTGCATTGTGTACGGCGCGACAAGCAACTGCACGGTGGTACCGAACCTCAGGTTTGAAAAAACGGTGGGGTTGGGCGACGAGTGCGGAACGGAACACTATCTCATCGTGGAACCCGGCACCGAGGTAACGTACTGTCTGACGGTGGAAAACCCTCCCGATGGGGGTGGGGATTGGACGTATTATATCGTCTCGGATCCCCAAAGCGGACTCAGGTGGCCCGCCACGGGCAGTCAGTCGGCTGCTTTCCCTCAAGACGGGTACCCTCCCGTGCCTCAGCCTGGAGATCCTCCGATCCAGTTCACGTGGAAGCGGACGATTAACAGTACCGGAAGCATAGACAACACGGCCTTCCTAACCATCGGCACCCCCGAGGTAGATGAAAATCAACAACCGTGTGTCGTGGATGAGGAAGACCGGGTCCGAGTGTTCTCCCGAACGATCCCCGAGGATGGTGGAGGCAACCCGGAACAGGTCCCCGGAATGACCGGAGGCGGTCTGGCGGCTGCAGGCATTCTATTGATTGTAGCCGCAGTCCTCTTTATCCGGCGCCGCCATACCCACGGCCTTTGATAATCAGGCGTAGCACCAACGAAAAGGCGAACCGAGGTTCGCCTTTTCGTGTTCCGCTGTCCTATTCGGACACGCCCGACCGCACAACAAGCGCACGCCATACCGCGCGGCTAATACTCAATCCCCTTTCGCGCGTCGACGCCTGTGTAATAGGGATGCTTGATCTGGATCAATTGAGTTACATAGTCCGAAAGCGCCGCGACCTCCTGCGGCAAAAAGGCTCCAGTGAGAACCAGCTCCGTTTCCTCCCGTTTCCCCACAATCAGTTCCTTCAGCTGATCCGGTTTCACCAGATTGAAGTACAAAGCATCTAGAATCTCGTCGCAGATCAGAAGGTCACACTCGTTCCGCGAGTGTTCATATGACCAGGCCATCGCTTTCTGAGCATGATTGTAGTGTTCCGCCTTGGGTCCTTTGGGCAAAATGAAAGGCATCGTCCCGGGACAGAGGTATTGCATCCCCGGCAGTTGTTTCAGGACCCCCACCTCCGCCGAATCCCCGGATTTCATGAATTGAACGAACGTGACCTTGCCGCCGGCGCCAACCATTCGCACGGCCAGACCCACGGCCCGGCTTGTTTTGCCGGGTCCTGTTCCGAAGACAGAGTGGACCAAGCCTTTCCTGCGTCTCTTACCGGGTTCGTATTTCTGATTTTCGTACACGGCAAATTGTACTCCTGAAGGATATCAAAGGCCCCGCCCCGCCGTCGACCTCACCACGTCTTGGACGGCACCCCGTCTATATGGAGGCTCGTTTCTCGTCGCCCCGTTCTTCCAGCTTGGGGAGAAGTCTTTTGACTTTATGGATGTGTTCTTTGAGCCCCAGCTCTTTGTGCCCCAACCCCATGGCCAGGCCTATCAGCTGAGAAATATACAACGTGGGAAATTCATAGCTCTCTTTGTACTTCTTTTTGATCATCACCTGGCCCAATTCGAACTGCTCGAAGCACGATGCGCACGCAACCGAAATGAGTTCCGCGCTCGAGGCGTTGATGTAGTGCAGTTTCTCGCGAAGGATGTCGTACGAACCGTCTTCGTCCACGTTTGCACCCAGAGGATACCCGCAACACAAGAACCTCCGCATGAAATCTACGGGCTCCCCGCCTAAAACCTCGATGATCTCTTCCATCGAGGTGGGTACATAGCTGTGCGCGGGAGACAGGAATTCCGGATAAAGGATGTAGGAGGGTCGAAACAGGTGGCAGCCATAGTGGCACGCGATCTTCATATTCAAGTTGTACACGCACTTTTCGGCAATGGCGTCCAGACCGACGTCGTCATAGAGCGCGTCCAGCAAGTGTTTGATTTGTATGGTGCCTTCGTACTGTTTTCCAACCTTCTTGAGTATGCGGTTCACCTTGCGACGCCGATTCGGCCTTTCCTGCATAATATGGTTCGCCTCTTTGAGCGTGCTGACGCAGCCGGTGCACGTCGTCAAGATATTCAAACCCTGCTCTTCGGCTATACAGAGGTTACGCACCGCCAGGGCCAACCATGAATCGTAATGCACGAGTTTCATGTTGGAAGTGGGCGGACAGCAGCTGAAAGGCAAGTCCACGAGCTCTACATTCAAGATCTCGGCCACAGCCCTTGTAGCACGTTCAAAATGCGGATATTTTGTCGGAATGACGCAACCGGGAAAAAAGGCGTATTTTAATGACATCTTACGGGTTCCGTATACGAATTGGCAGGTTAGAGAACTATTTTCAGATCTTTGAAAAATCCCGTCTCCGTGAGAATCCTGGAGACTTCATCGGTGTCGATCTCCTGCAAAGGCGGCAAGCCGTAACGTTCGCGTTCACGCTCGACCCGGAACGTGAGCAGGGATCTTCCCGTCTTGGCGATTTTCTCGACGGCGAATTTTACCTTTTCCGGAACATTGCCTTTTTGTGCGCCGATGTTTCAGAGCCCGGTCAACAGTTCCGGTATGTTGATTTCCTGCGGACACCGATCTTGGCACACCATACAAGTGGTACAGTACCAGATGGCGGGGTCTTCGATGACGGCCTCCTGGCCCTGCTGAAGGCATTTGAGCAAGATTTTCCGCGGTCCCAAGCCATGGTGGGCCAGAGTAGCCGGACAGCTTCCACTGCATCTGGAACACTCATAGCATTCATAAAGCTGGCTTCGATCGAATATGGTCCATACCTTTTTGACGGACATAATCAAGGCTCCTTCCCGAGAAACTTCTCGTATGCAGCACGGGTCTTTTGAAGCTCTTTCCCGGAAACCTGCTCGAGGTGATCCGCCATCTTTTGGATGACCCCCGCAAAACGGCGCCCCTCGGCTGCGCTGATCCAAGCCAGCTGTAAACGATCAACGTCGAGCCCTTTTTTCTGCATCTCCTTCCAGAGCCGCTTTACCCGCTTTTCCGTCTGCATGTTGGCGTTGATATAGTGGCAATCCGCCGGGTGGCAGCCACTGACCAGCACCGCGCCGGCTCCCCGGGCAAAGGCAAACCGGATGAAATCCATGCTGACCCTTCCCGAGCACATGGTTCGAATAATGCGCACCTGGGAAGGATATTGAATTCGGCTCACCCCGGCAAAGTCAGCGCCGGCATACGAGCACCAGTTGCAACAGAAAGCCACGATTTTCTTTTCCGAGGCTTGTCGGGTTACGGAAGCGATCTGAGCATAGATTTGCTCGTCGCTGTAGTGACGCATTTTGATGGCCCCGAATCGGCATTCGGCGGCGCACGTTCCGCACCCGGCGCACGAGGCTTCAATAATATGGATGACTCCCGTTTCGTCGTCCTTACGAATCGCCTTATACGGGCACACTTCGACGCACATCCCGCAACCGGTGCACTTCTCGGGGTCCGCGCGAGCGGTAATGGCCTCGACCTTCACCTCGCCCCGAGTCATGAGAATGCCCGCCCGGCTGGCGGCCGCGCTGGCCTGAGTGACGCTGTCCTTAATGTCCTTCGGTCCTTCCGCGCCGCCGGCCAAAAAGATGCCGCTCGTGGCCGTGTCCACCGGTCTGAGTTTGGGATGAGCTTCAAGAAAGAAGCCGTCTTTCCCCGTCGAAAGATTCAAGATTTGCTGGAGATGCTTACTGTCCCTCCGGGGTTCGATGCCTACGCTCAGGATCGCCATATCCACCTGGTACTTATACCACTCGCCCAGGAGCATATTTTCACCGATAAGAGTGAGGTCGTGGGTTTCCGGGTCCTCGATGATCTCTCCGGGAATGCCGCGAATGAATTCGACGCCCTCCCGCCTTGCCCGTCGAAACAGGTCTTCGAAGCCCTTTCCGAACGCGCGTATATCGATATAGAAAACTTTGATCTCCGTTTCGGGCCAGTGCTCTTTGATCAACAGGGAATCTTTGATGGTGTTCATGCAGCAGATATTGCTGCAATATTTGTTGGCGCGAGTGGATCGGGAGCCGATGCACTGAAGAAAGGCCACCCTTTTGGGCGCCGTCTGGTCCGAAGGCCGGATCAAATTTCCCTGAGAGGGACCGCCGGCATTGATGAGTCGTTCGAACTCAAGACTGGTAATGACATTGGGAAACCTGCGGTACCCGATTTCCGTGAGGGGAGAAGGATCATACACATCCACCCCGGTGGCCACGATGATGGCGCCGACGTCCAGTTCGAGTTCTTCCTCCTTTTGGGAGAAGTCAATACAACGGGCTTTGCAGGCGTGAAAACACTTGTCGCACGCCACGATCCCTTCTTTATTCAGGCATAGATCCATGTCGATCACATACGACGAGGGCACGGCCTGAGCGAAAGGGATGAAAATGGCGCGACGTGTCGAGAGACCCTCGTTAAATTCATCGGGAGCAAGTTGGGGGCATTCCTTGACGCAATCCCCGCAAGAGGTGCAGTCATCCGTCACGTAACGGGCTTTACGTCTTACTTTCACTCTAAAATTGCCTACATACCCTTCCACCTTCTCCACTTCACTCATGGTAAGCAATTCAATGTTGGGATGCCGACCCACCTCCGCCATTTTCGGGGCGAGTATACAAATAGAACAGTCCATGGTGGGAAACGTCTTGTCGATCTGGGCCATACGGCCGCCGATGCTCGCAGTGCGTTCCACGAGGTAGACCTTGAACCCGGAGTCCGCCAAATCCAGGGCGGCCTGAATGCCGGCAACTCCACCGCCGATCACCAGCGCCCGATCGATTACGGGAACGGAGCTTTCGACCTGTGGCTCCAGAAGCCTCGATCGCGTCACGGCCATCTGAACCAGGTCCATGGCCTTTTGAGTCGCGCCCTCTTTGTCGTAGAGGTGCACCCACGAGCAGTGTTCCCGGATGTTGGCCATCTCGAACAGATAGGGATTCAATCCGCTTTGCTCACACGCCGCCCTGAAAGTGGGTTCGTGAAGACGGGGTGTGCACGAGGCAACCACCACCCGATTGAGATCCTTTTCCCGAATGGCCTTTTTTATCTCCTCCTGGCCCGGCTGAGAGCACGTGTAGAGATTTGCGGAAGCGAATGCCACATCCGGAAGTGTCGCGGCGAAATCGGCCACTTTCTGTACATCCACCACGCCGCCGATGTTCAGTCCGCAATGACATACAAAGACGCCAATTTTCGGCTTTTCTTTCAATTTACCATGTGTTACGTGCAACTCGCACCATCTCCTTCTCATGTGGAACCGAAGACCCTAGACCTCTGACTCCCGTTCAGATATGCATCAAGGATACTTGCTATTACCGTAGTTATAGCCTTCATCGAAGGCGCTCAGATTGAGCTTTTCCGTTCCCGGTGGAATGCTGGCCAGGATCGCTTTCTTCATGGACTCGTAACCAATGATACCCGTGACGGCGGTGATGAAGCCCAACATAACGATGTTGGCCACGATCTTTCGGCCCAGATTTTCGGCAATCCGAGTGGAAGGTATTTTGTACAACCTGGTGTTTTTGGGCGGCTGTTCAAGCTGAACCAGGTCTTCGTCGATCAGGATGCTCCCGTTCTCGGCCGTATTCGGACCGTAGGTATTCTTGGCGTCCTCGCTCATCAGCACCAGCACCTTAGGCTGTGCGACTCTGGGATAGTAAATGGCTTCGGTCGAAATGATGACATCCGCACTGCAAGAGCCTCCACGGGCTTCCGGTCCGTAACTTTGAGTGAACACCGCGTTGAGGCCCTCGTACAGAGCCGCGGCTTTCCCCAAAATGTTTCCGGCCAGGACGATGCCCTGCCCGCCAAACCCGGCCATGCGCAGTTCAAGCTTACCGTCGTTCTTCTCGGTCACGACTTCCTCGCTTTCTGCTGGACCAGATTTTCGTACTCTCGCCGGAACGTGGGCTTTTCCATGTCAACGAACTTTCCCACCACGATGCGCCTCCGCAGATCCAATTCCGCCTGTTGAGGCGGTATCCCATGCTGGATCACACTATTCTCGCGGTACAATTTCATGGTATCCAACCCCTGGCCCAACTTATTGCGACGGTTGTATCCGGTCGGGCATGGCGCAAGTACCTCGATAAATGTAAAACCCGGCTTCGCAAGGGCTTCGGAAATGCTGTCCACCAGAAAACGCACATGAAAAGTGGTCCAACGAGCCACATATACGGCGCCGGCCGCACCCGCCAATCCTACCAGGTTGAACGGATATTCGACGTTTCCATACGGTGTGGTGGACGTCCGAGATTCGAGCGGAGTGGTTGGAGCCGATTGACCGCCGGTCATGCCGTAATTGAAATTGTTCACACAGATGACTTTTACGTCGACGTTTCGCCGGGCCGCGTGGATAAGGTGATTGCCCCCAATGGCAAAGAGGTCCCCATCCCCGCTGAAAACCGTCACCGTGAGATCCGGCCTTGCCAGAGCCAACCCGGTGGCGAACGGAATCCCCCGTCCATGGGTCGTGTGATACGTATCAAGATTGAGATAACCGGCGGCGCGCCCCGAACATCCGATCCCTGATACTACTGGCGCCTTGTCAGGAGGAATCTCCCGCACCTTGAGCGCTTGGATAAACGCGTTCAGCACCACTCCGAGTCCGCACCCCGAACACCAGATGTGCGGAATTCGGCCGCGCTTCAGGTATTCGTCGTCCGGATGGACGCCATGCCTTTCCGTGTCCCGCGAGAGATGGCACGACGCTTCAAACGTCTCCAGGGCCGACATACGCCGAATCATCTGGAAAACTCCTCGATCACTTCAAGAATTGCAGTGGGCGTGTGCATGGTTCCCCCCATCATTCCTACCAGTACGGTCTGAGCGCGATCCCCCGCACATCGCTCCACTTCGTAGGCCATCTGCCCATAATTGATTTCCGGAACCACAAACGTTCGCACTGTTTTGGACAGCTCCCGGATCAGAGCGGTAGGAAAGGGCCAGAGCGTGATCAGTCGCAGTATGCCCACCTTGAGCCCTTTGGAACGAGCCCGCTGAACGGACTCCCGCGCGCTCCGGGCCACGCATCCGTATGCGACCACCACCGTCTCCGCGTCTTCAAGAAAATGGGACTCCAACCGGATAATATCCCGCGCATTCAGCCGGATCTTGTCCACCAGGCGCCTTACAAGGCGTTCCTGAGTGGGAGGAACGATGTGTGGATAGCCCATCTCGTCGTGCGTCAACCCGGTAACATGCACCCTGAATCCTTCTCCCGCACAGGCCATGGGAGGCACCAATCCATCTTCGGCCTGAAACGGGATGCAGGCCCACGGCTCTGTTGTAGGCTTACGCCTGGGAACCAATCGAATGTGGTCCGCGGGCGGGATCACTACCTTTTCAAACATATGGCCTACGATTTCATCGGACATGATGAATACGGGCTGCCGATACGTTTCCGAAAGATTAAAGGCTTCAATGGTGAGATCAAACATCTCTTGAGCGGATCCCGGCGCCAAGGCGATCACCCCGTAATCTCCATGGGAGCCCCATCGGCACTGCATCACATCCGCCTGCCCGACCAACGTGGGCAAACCCGTAGACGGTCCCGCCCGTTGGATGTTCACCACCACGCACGGCGTTTCCGTCATCATACCGAGTCCGATGTTCTCCATCATCAGAGAAAAGCCGGGGCCGGATGTAGACGTCATCGCCTTTACGCCGCCCCAGGACGCGCCCAGGAGAGCCGCCATGGAAGCGATTTCATCTTCCATCTGTATGAAGACGCCTCCAATCTCGGGGAGGCGGTTGGACATTCGCTCGGCCACCTCCGTGGCAGGAGTGATCGGGTATCCGGCAAAGAAACCGCAGCCCGCCGCCAGCGCCCCCTCGGCGCTGGCCTCGTCCCCATTCATGAAATGCTCGCCCGTGAGCACCGCCCGTTCATTCACGGACATAGTCTCTCCTCCGTGTCTTCATCAGCTCGTTGTATCGCATGATGTCTTCTTTGCTCAGCTCCTTGGAAAGCTTCAGCGTGCTGTAAATGGCGAACTCGGGACAGATGACCTGACACAAGTTGCAATTCACGCACTCGAGCTCCCGGCCGGGCAACGTCTCCGGAGGATGGTATCCCTTTACATTGAATATCTTGGATTCAAAGAGGACTTTATTGGGGCAGAATTCAATACAGAACCCGCAACCCTTGCAACGATCCGCAATGATGTGGAGTTCTCCGACTGGGACGGAATGATCTTTTGCGTCCAGTGGAAGTCGCCAAAATCGCATAGTATCACCTCATGAACGAGCGTGTGAGACTACCGGTTTGCAGATTGACCTGTCAAGTCCTTTGCCCCCGGCTACGGTTCAGGGGCAGGCAAAAACACGATTGACAATCCCGTCGGCCGTCGTTAGGGTCGTGTTTATGATCTCGTCACTAGTTGCCATCGTAGGACGTCCCAACGTAGGGAAGTCGACACTTTTTAACCGGTTGTGCCGGTCTCGAAAAGCCATTGTGGATCGCGCCCCCGGCGTGACCCGGGACCGAAACTATTCTCCGGCCCGTTGGAACGACCATGAATTTACCATCGTGGATACAGGAGGGTTTGAGCCGGTTTCCGAGGACGCCCTGTCCGTGCAGATGCGCGAACAGACGCTGCTGGCGGTCGAGGAAGCGGACGTCATTCTGTTTCTTGTGGATGCAAACGCCGGCCTTACCCACGACGACAGGGACATTTACCTCCGTCTTTCACGCTCCGAAAAACCGCTGATCGTGTGCGCCAATAAAGTCGACGGTCCGGAACACGAACGGTTGGCGGATGATTTTTTTGGCCTGGGAGCGGAGAGTATATTTCCGATCTCTTCCTCCCACGGATACGGCGTTTCTTCGTTGATGGATCATCTGGTCACGTTGCTTCCCGAGCGAACGCAAACCATCGAACAGGAAACCGCGGCTATTTCAGTGGCTGTTGTCGGTCGGCCCAACGTGGGAAAGTCTTCACTGATCAACTCCATTCTCGGCGAACCGCGCCTGCTGGTGACGGACATTCCGGGGACCACCAGAGACGCCATAGACACCATCGTGGAGAAAGACGGTCACCGATTCCTGTTCAAAGACACCGCCGGTATCCGGCGGAAATCTCGGGTGGGGCTTCGTCTGGAAAAATACAGCGTAATGAAGTCGCTGAAATCCATGGAGGAATGCCACATTGCACTCCTGCTGATCGACGCCACGGAAGGCGTGTCCGAGCAGGACGTGAGAATCTCCGGCTACGCCTACGAACGAGGCATGGCGGTCATCCTGTTGCTGAACAAATGGGACCTTCTTGAAAGCGAAGCGAAGGACCTGAACCGGCACAAGCAGGAACTAGAACGTAAGCTGAAATACCTTTCATACGCTCCGATATTGCCTATTTCCGCTCTTACGGGTAAAGGCCTGCACCGACTGTTCGATATCATCTTGGACTTATACCGGGAATATACCACCCGAGTGGCCACTCCGGAGTTGAACGATCTGATCCAATCGGCCGTATCGAAGCATTCGCCGCCCCGATTCCGAAACCGTCCGGTGAAATTCTATTACGCCACTCAGACCGGAATCCGCCCCCCCAGTTTCCTGATTTTCGCAAACGCTCCCGAAGGTGTTCATTTTTCGTACGAGCGTTTTCTGGCCAATCAGATCAAAGCCCGCTTCCATCTGGAAATGACGCCGGTGAGACTTGTTTTCAGAGCCCGGTCGGAACCTTCCCGACGCCGCAGACGAAAGCGCACATAGGCGCCACATGTCCGAGTACGGGAACGATTCTACGAACGAGGAACTCGAGCGAATCAACCGGCTGCAGAGGGAAGTGTTCGATGCGATGGTGGACGTATTCGAACCGCCGTATCCACCCGGTGTTCCGGAACGATTGAAACGCATCGTTGCCGCCGGCGCCATACAACCGGGGGAAACCGTGCTCGATGTGGGCAGCGGGCCGGGCACGTTGATTCCAATGATTCGGGCGCAAGGCCCCGGCAGGATCATTGCGTGTGACTTGTCGCAAAAGATGATGGAGCGAAACCGGACCCACAATCCGGACATTGAACCTCACCTGTCCGATGTGAGCACGCTGGATTTGCCGGATGGAATTCTGGATGTGGTGTATATCAACGCCTGCTTCTCCAACATCGCGGATAAGGCGTCGGCCCTCGATAACGTTCACAGGATGATGAATTCCGGGGGAAGACTGCTGATCAGCCACCCCATGGGACGCGCCTTTGTACTTGATTTGATCGAGCGAGCCCCGTTCCCCCTGGATCCCCTCCCGGGCAAGGAAGAAGCCGAAGGCCTGCTTGCCGGCCACGGATTTCAATTACTCTCCTATGTGGACGAGCCCCTTCTTTTTCTGGTGAGCGCCCTGCGGACTTCCGGCGCTGCGGAGCAGGGGACGGCATCGAACGATTGAAGGGGGATCGCCGGTTGCGGGATCGGTCAGGCCATCGGCCACGGATAGACGAGCCGTGCTTCCCGTTCCTGATTCCGCCTTGGTGATCGCCGCTTTCCGTAAGGCCGGCGCCTCATGCCCGGAACGGAATAAAGCGACCGTGCTTGATTCTTGCGTAAGGATCCACTATATATCTACTTTGGTCGGGTAGCACTTTCGCTCGCCTTGCGCCGGAGCCATTAAGTGCATACGACGGCGGACGGTCCGTATACGGCTCTCCGGCACGTGATTCACAAATAGCTTGCTTTTTGCTCAAATCTGGTCTATAAAAGGTGTGCATTTAAGTGGTCTAGCCGCCAGGAGAAAAGAAATAGGAGTTAGTATCTTTTAACAGAACAGGGGAGGAAGTAGAAATGAAGAAGCTTCTATTGTTAACCTTCTTAGTCGCCACGATGTGCTTATATGGCCCGGCGGCATGGAGTATTCAGGATTACCCGTTCAGCTTTTCGGATAGCGTTGGGGAAAATGCCTCGACCCAGTGTCCTTTCACCAACGGGTTCGATATTTCCCAGGTATCCGGAATCGCTAGCGAAGACAACGATGCGATCAACGTCACCATCGTGTTGGACGGCATCGTAGGGAATGGAAACGCAGACGCCGGCTCCACGATTCTGCCGCCGGCGGGTTGGTGTGTGGACAACGATCCGCAGCAGGATTGCGGTGAACCCCCGGCGGGTCCGGATCCATGCCAATACGATGATGCACCCGGAAACGGAGGCCCGACACAAGAGGCGTACACCATTAACATTTGTCAGCCGGGTGCGGCCGTTATTGGATGCAGCAACGGCGCCCTCGTCGAGATCATTTTCCAGCCGGCCAATACGAGTGGAAATAACGTATTTTCCAACACGGCGGGTGTCACCGTCACTCCGACCAACATCGACATGACCAACGCCGCCAACTGGATCCGTCAGTTTACTATAACCATCCACGGAGTTGCCGTCGCGGGTCTCGATTTCCGCAGCCAGTGGGGAATCCAGGTCAAAGCCGGTTCCGAAATTGACGGTCCCGGCGAGGATGAAGCGGGCACCATCGTGAGTCCGCCGTCTCCCCCGGCTTTGAGCTGTCAGAAGTCTTTCAACGCTTCCTCCGGTGAGCCCGGACAGGAAATCACGGCTACGGTAACGGCCACCAACAGCGGTGAGTCCGATACCATCATCAATATTGTCGATACCCTGGATGTGGGATTCTCCTATGTCGCCGGCTCTTCCAGCGCGGGCGAACCCACCGTAGCCGGTCAGACGCTGACATGGAGCGGATTGACGCTGGCCGCGGGCGGAAACAGGGTGATCACGTATAGAATTATCATAGACGCCCTCGAGGAAGGCCAAACGATCTGTAACAACGTGTTCGTAAACTCCGTCGACTTCCCCGGCGTGTCGGCAGGTCCGTGCCTGGCCTGCGTAACCCGGCCCATCGTGCAAGAACAGCCGGTGCCCGGTATGACGGATTTCACCATGGCTTTGACCGGAATTCTGATGATTCTGGCCACCCTGTACTTCATCCGTCGTCGCCACGCGCATAACAGCTAATCAAACGTAAATTACCGTAGCGCAAAAAAGGCGAATTTCGGTTCGCCTTTTTTGCGTTCGCCCACAGGCCTTTAACATGCCCACTGAAAAGCCGGATGCCTTCTCCAGAAGGTACTGGATTCCCAAATATATTCTCCTGTTCCTGCTGATCTTCTCGGTGCTCTATTACCTCTTCGTTACCAATTTTGATTCTCTCCTGCCTTACTTCGCTCTCTTGACCCACGCGGTGTATGCGGTGATGAGCGTCTTCTATCAGGGATTCTCGTGGGAGGGAAACATCCTGCGGCATCCCGGTTTCGCCTTTGAGATCACGCGCGGATGCGACGGGCTGACTTCGCTGATCCTCCTTGTTGCCGCTATTATCCCCTTTCCGGTGAGCATCGGACGCAAGATCCTAGGGCTGGCGATCGGCATACCGGTAATACTCGGGTTCAATTATTTGCGCATCCTGATCCTGGCCCTGACCAAACTGAATTTTCCGGACTCTTTTCAGACCATGCACGTGCAGATCTTGCAGCCGGCCATGGTCATCGTCACCTTTGCGGTTTTCGTTGCGTGGCTATTGATCTATGTCCGTCAGCCTAAGTAATCAGACACCCGTCGTCCGCTTTCTGGCGAGGTTCGTCCTCGGCATAGTGGTTTGCTTTGCGCTCTACCATTTTCTCTTTCCTTTGTACGCCTTGATCATTTTGGCTCCGGCCAAGAGTCTGGTGCTTATGACGAATGAGAATCTCCTTCAAATATCTACCCGCCCCGGAATCTCCTTTGCCGGCTTCCTGTTTAAGGGCGTCGAGAAAGTTCAGGCCATTCGTTACGACGCCTATTTCGTTTATATGAATCTGGTCATCACTCTCGCACTGATCGTAGCGACTCCCGACGTTGTGCTCTTGAGCAGAATCAAGAAATCCTTATGGGCTCTCCTGATCATGGTCGGCGTTCACTGCGCGGAATCATTTGTTGATCTCGCCTACGCCGGCATCTCTCTCTCTCCCGATCCCAAGCTGATCCCCTACTCCGATGCCACACGATCCCTTCTGTTTGAGGTCAACCGCTTTTACGCCCACATGGGTATGTTTATCGTTCCCTTTTTGATCTGGTTCTTGTTTTGCCAGAAGGAAATTCTAGGATTGGCTAAAGGCGTGGCCAAGGTCGGCCGATCCAAGTCCGTGGGGCGAAACGACCCCTGTCCTTGCGGCAGTGGCAAGAAATATAAACTGTGCTGCGGAGCATAGGGCCCCGCTCGACCTTGCTTCCATAATCCGAAGCGAACCCCAAACATCACACGCCTTCAGAGGCGAAACGCCCGGAGGGCCTTCGTCTAAAGGGAGGGAAGTCCATGAACAACAAGGTCCTACTGACCGTATGCTTCTTCTTTCTGCTATCCGGCATGGCTTGGGCCGTGCCTGACGGCGTTTACAAGGATGTCGCTCCTTCCGGTAATCCCGAGGATGTCAAGTACGCGCTTTACGTGCAGACCTACGAGTCTCAGGCCATCATAGCCGTACTTCTCGACAATTCCGGAGGTGCGCACAATGCGGGACAGCGGCTTTACGCCTTTCTAGGCTCCGAGTACACAGCCGGTCTCGATGAAGACGAAATCGGGGGCGCGGACGCCCATCTCACTTTGTCGCCGTTTTCAGGCGACACCACGGCGGAGGCTGTATTCACCGCCGGAGGCGTTATCGCCGCGTTCAGTATCTATCGGTGGACCGAAGCGCCGGACACGGTATTTACCGATTTGAACGGCATTTACAAGGACCAGCCGCCCATGGGAGCCACACCCCTGTTCAATCTCTATTTTCAGACCTACCACAATGTGACTCCCACGTCCGCCATCGCCATCGTGACGGACGATAGTGGCGCTTCGTTTTTCGCCTTTCTCGACTCCGACGTGGAAGACGGCTTCTCGGAATTCGACCTTTTGAAAGCCGAAGCTCATCTCGGGCTAACGTTTGCTCCGGTAAGCACGGACGTCCAGGCGATCGTAATGCCTTCTTCCATAGGGATTTCAGCCAAGGAAGGCAGCTTTGCTTTCACACCCCCGGGTGAGATACCAGTGACCGGAGACATCTACAAATATTTCCAGGCTCCGGCCATTGAAGTGGTTTTCTGACCAGGTATCTGAACGGATTTGCGGCAGGGTTCCGGATATTCACCGGACCCTGTCCACTTTAACCGCGCGTTCCATAGTCCTCGATGATCCCGACAGGATCGGCGCTCTGCCGGCCCACTCCGCGCCCGCACTTGAATCCCGGTTGTATCGGTGTTACTAGAGTCAGGGAAAGCCCGATTGCACATGCATCGACTCGTTATCGTCGAGTTAACTACGAACGGCGGCAAGGCCCCGTAATGCCGGTAAACCCTAAGTCCATATCGACAATCTCGAGGAACCCTCTTGACCTGTGCAACCGCTGCGGCACGTGCCTTGGCGTGTGCCCGGTCTATGACGAGCTTCGAACCGAACCTTTTTCTCCTCGCGGAAAGATAGAACTGGCAGCCAGAATTCAATCGAAGGAGTTCGAATTATCGCACCGGGCAGCGGAAATGGTTTCGATGTGTCTTCTTTGCGGCCGATGTGTGCAAGCCTGCCCGGCCGGCGTGCACGGCGCTCACCTCTACACGGACCTGAGACGAGCGTCCCTTCTCCATCGGGGAATGGACTGGCGTAAGGCCCTATTGTTCAAGATCATGGAGCATCCGTCTCTTATGCGCGGAGTGGCCCGATTCGCGAGGTTCGGCTCTGAAATGGCCGGCGGTATGCCTTCCTGGAAATCGGAAGGCCGCTCGGTTTCGCTACCGGCGTTCAGCCGAACGTTTTTTGGCGAACACAGCCCCGTTGTTACGCCGGCTATCGGGAAACGCCGCGGCCGGGTGGCTTACTTCTATGGATGCGCCACGCACTTCTTTTTCGGTGAAGTAGGAGAGGCCACGACAAGGGCTCTTACCGGCGCCGGAATGGAACTAGTGATTCCGCGCGAACAAATGTGTTGCGGCATGCCTATGATCACGGCGGGGGCCTACGATCAGGCTTTGCATAACATTCGGCGGAACGTGCGGCTGTTCAGTCGTCTGGACGTGGATGCCGTTATCGTCGACTGTCCCACGTGCGGTTCCGCCTTCAAGAAGGAGATTCCCTACCTGCTTGATCACCTGGGATTGCCTGTCGAGGAGGCCCGAATTCTCTCCGGGAAAACACGTGATATTCACGAGTTCCTATCCGACCACCCTATCCTGGCGCCTTCTTCCTCGACAAAAGCCTCGCACCGTCTGGTGGTAACCTATCATGACCCTTGCCATCTGGCCAAGGGGCAGGGAATACAGGAACAACCGAGGAAATTGATTCAGTCCATAGAAGGC
The DNA here is from genome assembly GCA_016208165.1 of Deltaproteobacteria bacterium. Taxonomy (NCBI): domain Bacteria; kingdom Pseudomonadati; phylum Myxococcota; class Myxococcia; species Deltaproteobacteria bacterium. The sequence goes on along the minus strand of JACQYL010000118.1, from coordinate 5,665 downwards.
CTTGAGTTCCGGGAGATGAGGAAGGCGGATGCATGCTGCGGAGGGGGAGGTTCCTTCCAGTTTGACGAACCTCAAATATCACAATCCATCACGGCGAAGAAGATCGCCTCGATTCTGGAAACGGAAGCGGACCTGGTGGCTACACCCTGCCCTTCGTGCCGTATGGCCCTGTCCAACTTCCCTGCCAACCGTCACATTCGAGTTGTCCATCCCTTAGAACTCGTTTGATCGAGCGGATTTCCAACCGACCTATCCCCGTGCGCATTTTGGGGCGGGAGTTGAATACTTAGCGCAAGGAACAAAAAACCCGAACCTCGAGGTTCGGGCCGTCATGGTCGTCCACAGATAGGCGTTACTCAGTTTGCCTCCAAGAATGCCACGGACACATTCTCGATAATCGTGCCTTTGGGCATCCTTGCCACGGCGATCCCGCTGGTGCGCGTCACCAGAATCAAGTTGAAACTGTAGCCATTCTTTCCCAGATCGTTCGAAACGGTGAGTCCGTCCGTATAGTCGGGATCGATGAATATGATGTTATCACAGCCGTCGGTCGTCGCCACGACAGCCGCTGACTTATTTTCGTATTTCTGCAGGTAGAAGCTGATCTTACCATTCGCCTCCCGCCATATTCCGTTTTCAGGCATATCGGCCTGCGGGCTCATGGGCATTATATCGAGGGTATAAATCCGGTTGGCGCTAAGCTCCAGAGTAAAAGGCTCCGTCGCTTTGAGGCGTGAGAAAGGATCTTCGATCATGAACGTCCGATCGGTATCGAAATAGCCGCAGAATGGAGCTTGGTCTTCATCAAGAAGCGAGAGGTTCCCCAGCTCGCTGCCGTTTTGTAGAATCGAAAAACCAACGTCGCACACAAAAAACCGCTCTGAAAGCAGTCTGAAGTGGACGTACAATTCGCCGCCTTCGGCCCAGGAATACATGAGCGCCACCTGGGTGAAATGCTCAACGGGATAGATTGCCGCATCCTCGGGAACGGGTGGAAATGCTGCGTGGGATGCAGGCGCGCTCAGAACCGCAAACAAAACGATCGTCAGGACTGCCAGCTTCTTCATACGCCAACCTCTGCCAGTAACAATCTCTGCCTGATCTTTCGACACTCTACCAATGTTGACCGATCATACAGATTTACGTCGTGTGAATCAACGGCTGATAGTGCCGCTGTTACCCGAAATTCCAGGCAGAGCCACTGTATTCTCATCCATCATAGGAACAACCTGGTATAAAGACAAATATCGAGTTTTTTCTGCCTTTTTTTCACTATCGGGCTCCGGCCCGGAACAGCCGGCGCCGAGGCGCGCCCGCGATGCGCGTTGTTCTTCTCCACATCGTCCAAATCCGACGTTTCGGAATTTCCGCCACCAAAAACTTTACCCAGACAGCGGATTTTTTGATAAACTAACGCCAAAATGATTCAGAAACATTATCGACCACATATAGGGATGGAACTGTGTTGAGCTAATTCTGTCTTTGTAAGGAGAACAAGATGGCTGTAATTACCATTAGTCGACAATTTGGAGCCGGTGGAAGGGACCTGGGAGAAAGACTGGCAAAAAGAATCGGATATCGCCTTGTGGACGAAGACATGCTGGAACAGGTGGCTTCCAAGGCGAAAGTCTCTCCGGAAGGGGTATTGTCTTTTGAGAAATCCGGCGGTTCAAAACTGATGAAATTCCTGGACAGCCTCATCAGCAAGAAGTTTATCGACCGGGTGCTTTCGGAAGAACGCGGCTACATCGACGCGGACCGCTACGTGGGCGTTGTCAGGGAAGTCATTCTGGAACTGCACAAACAAGGTGATGTGATCATTCTTGGAAGAGGCGGTCAGTATATCTTGCAGAACCAGCCGAATACGCTGCACGTTCTGCTCGTTGCCGACAGAAAACACAGAGAGCAGTTCCTGATAGAGAAATATAGGGTTACGGAAAGAGTGGCAGCACAGGCCATAGCCCGGGAAGATCGGCAGAGAACCCTTTTTCTGAACTGCTTTTCGACAGAAAACCACGATGCACCCCTGCTGTACGACCTGGTGATCAACACCGGTCGCCTGGGAATGAGCAAGACCGAAGAACTGATCGTCAAACTTCTGAACGTGTAACCGAAACTCACAAAAGGATCTTCCCATCTTCCATGCCCGGATTTACCGCCCAATACCCTGCTCCCGAAAATCGAGGCAAAACGGAGCTTAAAAGTGGCCTGAGAGTCACGTTCGTTGGGCTGTTCGTCAACCTGATATTGGCCGTCATCAAAGTATCGGTAGGGGTTCTTGCCCAAAGCCAAGCTCTGATAGCCGACGGTGTCCACACGATTTCAGATCTGTTGACCGACATCGTCACGATCGTAGGGCTCAAGTGGGGAAGAAGCCCTACCGATACCGGCCACCCCTTTGGTCACGGCCGCATAGAGACGTTTTTTTCTCTGATCATAGGGGTCGTGCTGACGGGAACCGGTCTCTACATTCTTGTAGCCGCCATTATAAGTGGGATTTCCGGCGTTAGAACCGTTCCCAGCATATATGCGGCCGGGGTGGCGTTCCTTTCCATTGTGACCAAGGAATGGCTTTACCGTTATACCATCGTCATTGGGAAACGCATCCAAAGTCCGGTAATCCACGGTAACGCATGGCACCATCGGTCGGACGCCTTATCTTCCATAGCCGTCGTGATCGGCGCGGGGGCAGGCCATTTGCACAAATCCCTGGCCTTTCTGGACCCCGTCGCCGCCGCGGTGGTCGCCATCATGATCGCTTACGTGGGTGCTTCCATCTGCTGGGACGCCGCCAAAGAAATTACGGACACGGCTCCCAACGATGAGATTATTTCGGTGATCCGAAGCTGCGCGCGGGAAAGTCAGGGCGTCAAAGACGTGCACGATATCAAAGCGAGGACCTCGGCCGGAAAAATCCAGATGGAGATCCACATTGAAGTGGATCCGAAGATCACCGTCGCCGGAGGACATTCCATAGCTAAAAGCGTCGAGGAATGTCTGCTTCGAGAAATCAAACAGATCGAGGCCGTGATCGTGCATGTGGATCCTCACAAACCCGACGGAAAGGAAGCCCCGCCCTATCCTCCGGAGCCTTCCAGGCGTTCCTGAACCGTACGACAAACGATCACTTTTCGTATCCATTCACGGCGTATGAGGAGAGATCTTCTGGAATCCGCCGACGTCGGTTAACAGACCAGCAACAGGATATGATAGGAAAGGAGCAAACCGTACAGCGTAACGACGCCCATCATCATGATGCGTGCAACCGGGTGGTATCTGTATAACACCAACAGGAAGACGCACAGAGCGGTCAGCATGTATTTCATGTAGAAAAAGTATTCGGGACCCATCCGAAGGAGCGAATCCATGAATGGATTCACCTCCACCGCGCCATTGGAAACATGGAGAATTGTGTACAGTCCGTCGGCTGTACATAAAAGCACGATAAGAATGGACACCAGGAACAGACGCAGGTCATACTGATCCACACAAGGTGTGCGACGGCGATCTTCCAGACGCCGCACCGTTCTACGCCGTCCTTTAAACGCCCAGGGCCCGAAGGGATTGGTGGGCTTCCTCCGACGATCTTTCAGGACCCGCCGCCCGTCAATCTCCTCGCAGATCGTTTCCCCGTGACCTGTTTCCACCTGTAACTCCAAATCGGCAGATTTCCATTTATTCATATCATAGGACGGCCGGCCTTGGAAACCCATTTCAGCCTTGCCGCTTTTCATGTACGAACTCCCCACACTCACGCACGCCCCTCCAAAACAGGTTATGGCGGCCGAGGCGGCCCTGCAGGCCCCTGCGTTTTCTCTGAGAAAGGAGTTGGGGGCGCGGCGCGTACGCATGCATCGAGCCTGAGACGTACAAGCGGTTTTCATTCGTGGATGGTTTAGGCTACTATGAAGCCGTTGACGCCGAAGCACTTGAAGACGGGAGGGGCGGCTATCGAACCGACTCGGGAATCAAGGAGGAGCCCGCATGGACGCCATGGACAAGATACGGAAATACAACATTCGCAGGGCGCTGCCGGATGCGAAGAAGACCGCCCTGCTGGTGATCGATATGCAAAAGAACTTCGCGTGGGCCGCGGGGGATATTGTACGCGCCGTACGCCGTATCGTCGACACTTGTCGTAAGCGTGAAATCCCCGTAATTTTTTCCCGTCACGGACACCAACATCCGGAACGGGACGGCGGCATGATCGAGCGCTGGTGGGGGCATCTGCTCGAGTATGGTTCCGATCCGTGGCGTTTTCTGGACGACATACAGCCCCGACCCGACGAAACCATCATAGAAAAGAACCGCTACAGCGCCTTTCACGGAACCGATTTGGACGGGCGGTTGCGCGCTTTAGGCATCGAAGACCTCGTCATTACCGGGGTCCTGACCAACTGTTGCTGCGAGACCACGGCCAGGGACGGTTTCATGCTCGATTACCGCATATTCTTCGTTGCCGACGCCACGGCCGCGGCCGATGAGGAACTGCACACAGCCAGCTTGATCAACCTGGCGTATGGCTTCGCCCATGTCATATCCTCGGAGGAACTCGAAAATCACCTTTCGGGGTCTCATCGTGAGCCGACTTCCCGATGACGAGGAACCCGACCCGATCAACCACATCCGCTTCTTCGAAGACTTTGAAATTCCTCAGTCTTTACGAAACAACAGCTTCGATTCGCGGCGGGTAAACACATGGAAATGGCCGGAGCCACGGAACCAACTCGAAAAATAGGTTCCTTGTCCGGTGAATTGACCGCCGCACAGGCGATTTAGAAAGATCGCGGGCGGGTTTTAAACCCGCCCCTACGTTTCACCGACGCACAGTGGAGGTGAAACGGCGGGCGAACGATGATTCGCCCCTACCGGGATCTCACTCTCATCGACACAGAGGGCCGCACACGCGGCATAGAAACAGATGGGCCGAGCCGGGGCTCGGCGTTCCCAGCCGACCGCCGCGCACGCGGTGGGGGGCGGTTCGCGAACCGCCCCTACGTGGGTTGACCGCCGCACGGGCGGTTTAGAAATCATAATGATCCGCCGTTCAGAAGATTTCCGGGTTGACCGCCACACACGCGGATTACAGAAACAGCCTCCCGACGACCTCGGAAGCCAGGCGCGCCCCTCCCCATACCGGAAGATGCAGGGTGTGTCTTGCGAGCTTTCCGGCCTCCGGAAAGGCGTCGGGGGAAGAACTCCCATAATCGGGCAACTCCGGCATGCTGTATTCGTACAGGGTTCCAAGTTGGATTCCCGCTCGGAGACCATGTAGTACCCATTCGTCCCGGTTCCTTACCCTCAGGACGAAGTGCGAATACGTGGCGCCGGGCATTTCCGGAGGAAGCCTCACACCGCTCCGCTTCGGAATATGCCTGAAGTAATACCCGGCCGAATCAACATAGTTTCGCGGCGCTCGGTCGAGCCGAGCCAGGTTCGCCACACCCACTCGGGCTTCGAGCCCGGACAGGGCCGTGAGATAATCCGGCGGCATATGGAGAACCGTTTCGTCCTCTTCCAGCAGCTTGGCCTCGAGCGCTCTCCAGCCGGACAGCCATCCCACAATGCCATGCAGCCGAGTGTATACCGCCGGTACGCTGGTCAAGAGATACACCAGCCGGCGTAGTGTTTTGATCCAGGTTGAGGGAACCGTGCGCGCGTATCT
>JACQYL010000117.1 GCA_016208165.1 Deltaproteobacteria bacterium | reverse complement strand
ACTCACTCGGAGCAGGTGCGGGGCCAATACGAGCGTGCGATTGACGCATTCAATCGAGCGGATACCGCTCCGATAGAGTTTCTGGCTTCGGGCAGGGCGGGGAAAGAAGAGTGGGAGCGGCGTACCCGGATCATGGCTCGGAAGATCAGGAGGCTCCATGGCGGACTGATCGGCCGAGGAGGCGGAGTACTGCTTCATGTCGGAGGGTGGCTCCACGTTGGGGGCAGGGGATGCTGGCCGAATCTGGCGGCGCGGCTGACGGACCTTTCTCCAAGGGTTTTGTTGCTCGGATTGGAGGCGGTGAAAGATCGGCCATAAGCTGGATGGGTCGAGGATGGCCGATGATCGAACAATTCGGTAACCGATTGGATTTTACCGGCTCTATATATAGAGGTTCGATTTGAACGAAGGCATGAAACCAGCATCGAGGCTGGAATGCTAAGGAGGAATGCATGAAAGAAGACTATACATATTTGTGTTCGGATTGCGGTCGGTACTTCAGTTCCCCTGCTAAGACGAAATGGTTTTCGTGCGTCAGATGCCCGCACTGTCACGGTAAACACGCAGCGCCCGTAGGGTTATCCAAACGCAACGCGACGAAGCCTTTCGGCCGGGAGATCGGGTCGGGATGCGGCTCTAAGTCGGGTTTTTCGTGAGGGTAGGTCTTCGGAACGGTTCGTTCCGATAAGATGCAGGGTGACGCCGACACGTGAGTCAGCGTCGAGTCCAAAGAAGGGAATGAGAATATCCCTTGAAAATGGGCTCAAGAGTGTTTAGATAAAGATCATATTGTTTGGATCGATGTCGTTCCTTCCTACGCGCCGGCGCGTGGCAGGTCGAGAGGAAAAGCAAGGAGATATTGGATGCCGTTATATGAGTATTGTTGTTCCGAGTGTGCGCACCAATTCGAGGAGATCGTATCACTGGGAAAAGAAGCGGACGTGAAGTGTCCCAAGTGCGGGGCAGGAAGTCCCAAGAGGCTGATGTCGGCTTTTGCCTCGTGTACGGGATCGGAAGGGGGAGTAATGTCGTCCAAAGGGTCGGGGTGCAGCCCTTCATCGTCGCCCTTCTCCTGAGCGTAATCTAATTTCAACCGTGTGTTGGGACTAAGAATGAGAGATTTGCTGGTTGTAGTAGGCATTGTCGTGATATGGTTTTTGCTTCAGGCGTATGTCTTGCCCAAGTTGGGCGTAAGCACGTGAATGAGGGACGCATGCCGGGTCGGGGACTCGGACAAATCCACATCGGTGAGCAAAGACGTGAACGACTAGAAGTCGTTGAATTGGCGGGAAATGAGACGAATGACCTTAACGGCCTGTTAAGGCGGGGCGGTAGGGTCCGGCAAAGGGGGTATTGAAGTGGCTGATGTGACGCTGTTCATCGCTTTTACAGCGGGCGTTCTGACCTTCCTTTCTCCTTGCACCCTACCTCTTTTTCCTTCCTACCTCAGCTTCATAACGGGTCTCAGTTACGATCAGATCGCCATTGATAACCAGCCGGTCTACCGTCGGCGGGTGATCATACACAGCCTCTTTTTCATCCTCGGGTGCTCGATCGCGTTCGTGGCGCTCGGATTTTCGTTCAGCACGATCGGGGGCCTGTTTTATGACTACGGCGATGTTATCAAGAAGGTGGGAGGAATACTCATCGTTCTGTTCGGTATCGTAATCGCCCTGTCATATAAGCTTCGGCTGCCCTTCCTGATGAAGGATTTTTCGATTCACATTCGGAACAAACCAGCCGGTTATCTGGGCACCACATTGGTCGGCGTCACGTTTGCCGTTGGATGGACCCCGTGCGTGGGGCCGATCCTGGGGTCCATTCTGATGATGGCGGGGGCCAATCAGAGCGCCAGAGAAGGGATGATGCTGCTTTCAACCTATTCCCTGGGCATGGCGCTGCCGTTCTTCCTTGCTTCTTTGGCCGTCGGTCACTTTCTGCCTTTGCTCAACCGTCTGAAACGATGGTTGCCGCTGTTCAACGGATTCGCGGGGGCTCTCCTCATAATAGTGGGCGTGCTCATATTTACGGACAGCTTTGCCACTCTCAACAGCTATCTGCAGGGGATCGTTCCCGAGTGGGTGGGACAGAAGCTGTAAGGCTCGCTTAGGTCCCGAAGTTGGGGAAGGTATGACCTATGTCCCTTGCAGGTTAGGCCTGTTTCATTCCCGGGAAACACGCGAGGGAAGCGCCGGAGAGGATTCCGTTTTACTTCCTTCATCTCTATTAAACAATGCCGCACCGACTTTGGCGGAGCGCCCGAAGTCCCCCAAAAGCGGGGGTCTTCCGGGCCATGCCGAAACGGCCTTTCATGGCCGAGCGTGTCCGAATACGTGATGCCGCGACCGCCGCACTCCCGAACCAGGCCTGCCGAACTACTGTTCTTTGTCCACGAAATCCTTAAGAGTGGTTTCGAGGTAGGCGTCCTGGGCGACCCATTTCAGAAACTTGATGAACATCTTTGGGGGTACAAAACCGGGCAAAGGGAGGATCTGGTCCCCGTTCGGCTTCAAGAAGAGGTTCAGCGGCAAGCTATTGACACGGTAACGGATCGCCAAACCCTTGTTTCGGTCCGTGTCGACTTCAACGGGAACGAAGAATTTATTAATATAGGCTATGATCTCGGGATCGGAATACGTGGACCGATCCATTGTAGTGCAGTAGGTGCACCAGTCCGCATGGAACTTTACGAGTATTTTCTTGTTCTCTTTCTTGCCTCGTTCAAGTCCTTCCGTGTACTGTTCCCACTTCAACTTCGCGGCCGCGGAGTCCGGAGGCGAGCAGGCGCCGCACAGGAAGACCGTGGCAATCAACGTTGCTAAGGACAAAAAACGGATTCGATTCATGGGATCATTTCCTTCGCAGATATTCTGAATTCCGGTGATGCTATTTCAATTTTTTCACATTTACAAGCACTGAGCGGGAAGGTTGAATATGTCCCAGTCGTTCGATATCCACCAGGCCATTCCCATCCTTCGAGAGGAGGTTCGAAACCTTGCAACTCCTGCCGTGGGCCGTGTCGCCAAGAAAGGAAGAGATCCCTACCGCGTTCTGATTTCGTGTCTTCTCAGTCTGCGAACCCAGGACAAGACCACCTGGAATGCCAGCGCCCGTCTGTTCCAAAAGGCAGACACTCCCCAGGCAATGATCGCTTTGTCCGAAACTGAAATTCGTGAAGCCATTTATCCTGTGGGATTTTACCGGAGGAAGGCGCAAGTCATCCTCGATGTGAGCCGCACCTTGTTGGAACAGTTCGGAGGCAAGGCGCCCCGCGATCTGGACGATCTTCTTTCCATCAGAGGAGTAGGCCGAAAAACGGCCAATCTGGTGCTGACGGTGGCGTATGGACTGCCGGGCATCTGCGTGGATACCCATGTACACCGGATCACCAACCGGTGGGGATACGTTCAGACCAAGGGACCCGATGCTACCGAGATTGCTTTGCGTCAGCATTTGCCCGGAGAGTACTGGATCGAGTTAAACGACCTTCTGGTTCCGTTCGGCCAGGCCGTGTGCAAGCCGATTTCGCCTCTCTGCACGACCTGCCCTCTCGATGTCATGTGCCCCAAGTTGGGAGTCACCCGTCACAGATAAAAGGCCAGGATGGGATGCGGCTCGTGGGCAATCGTGTCCGACCAGCCGTACGTATCTTTGAGAAGAGACTACTCTGATAAAAGGATAAAGGCGGGCCGCGGATTTGAAGCGGGAATCAACGGCGCCCGGCGACCGTTCGGCGGGCGCCGCGCGTCGCTACAGGAGCATTCCCTGGTCAAACTTTGTTACTTCGACCTGGGTCTGAATGGCTGTCTGATTGATGATAGCTTTAAGGTCCTCTTCTATCGGGTATCTTGAAACCAGCTCTTGAAGGCCGCCCACTTCCCGCTTGAGCAACTCCACCGTATTTGCCAAAGCTTTCAATGTTTTCGAGGGGTCAAGCAGTTCGTCGTGATATTGCTCCAGAAGGGCCAGCGTCATTTCAACCTTTCGAAGAGCCTCGCTTCCGGCTGCCTCCGATGGACCGAGATCGGAAACGGCGGAGATGTAAATAGGAGGGGGAGGGGACGATGGACCCTGGGAACGGTCCGCAACACCGACGCTGGAGGCGCCTGACTGTTGGGCAGGCGCCTTTTCTCTCAAAATGGCTTCAAAAGAGCAGTCGGTTTCCGTCTGCACGCTTTTCCTACTTTGGATCTCCATTTGGCCGATCTTTACCAGGTCTTCAATCTTCATCATGCCACCCATGTGTTTTGATTCGGGTCACTTTCAAGGTCCTTGAACAGTTGCCTAGGGTATCTGCTTATCGTGTTTCATTCTATGTAACAGTTTATATATAATACCTTATCGGTAACAATCTTTCAAACTTGACCTTTTTCGTAGTAGTTTTGATTCAGAGACGGCCGCCTCCCGCCGGCAGGCCAAGTACCGGCCTTCGGGCAGGTGGTTTTTGCCCGCGTACCGCTCAAACGGCGGTTGACAGGTTAGTCTTGTTCAATGATAATGAGTTGGTCGGCAGTTCCCTCTGGGGGCGGAATTCATCAAACCTTAATCCGGCATTGGGAACCTGGAATGGATGATAGGATAAAAGAGCTGAGAAAAATCACTCATCAAATCTGCAACGATTTATCCGGCGTGAGAACCCTGGTGGAAATGTACACCAGCGGCCTCAGACCGGAATTGGACTCCAACAGGCTCCTGAGCGGATTAGACAGGTTGGGGAACTCCGTCAATGAACTCAGGGACTGTTTGTCGCGAGACCGTTAGCCGGAGTCCTGTTCTTCGAGGCTGACTTCCACGACAAAAGAGCCGGCATCCGTCTCGAAGGGTATGGCGACACACGGGCCCGGGCTGATGTGTTTGATGATATGTCCGGAACCCGAGATCACGGTAGGAATCGATGCCTTCAAATTGAAACCCTGTTCGTCCATTTTCCTTCGGGCGTCACCTGAAATCATGTTGGTGATTTCTCCGACGGCATCCCTCACTTCGTCCGTGATGCCTTCGATTTTTTCGCCAAACATATTTCCAACCACATTCTCGATGCAGCGTTGACTGAAGGTGATGGACAGCGATCCGGTAGCCTGCCCGGTGATTCCGATGATGCCCGTTACGTCCCCCACCGCTTTCTTATCTTTCTTGATGAACGGCTTGGCTGCCCGGGCCTCCGTAAACGCCATCGTCCGGAGAACATTAATGGCCGCAGCCAGGAAAGGATTGACCAATTCAACTTTCATAACAATTCGGTTTCCTCCAGGTTCGGGGTTCTCAAGCCAAGGCCAGAATCTGAGGTCCGATCCTTTCGATATCGAGAATCGTATCAACTGCGCCCAGTTTAACGGCTTCCTTTGGCATGCCGTAGACAACGCAACTCTGCTCGTTCTGCGCGATAGTAGGCGCTCCGGCCTGTTTCATTTCCAGGAGCCCCAGCGCCCCATCCGCTCCCATTCCGGTCAGGATGACTCCAATCGCATTGGCGCCGGCATACTTTGCCGTGGAACGGAAGAGGACGTCTACAGCCGGTCGTTGATGGTGCACCCTCGGCCCATCCTTGACTTCAACATAATAGCGTGCGCCACTTCTTCTAAGTAACATATGAAAATTACCGGGTGCAATCAATGCCAAACCGGGTATTACCCCATCCCCGTCTTGAGCTTCTCTTACGTTTATATGGCAGATCGAGTTGAGCCGTTCAGCAAAAGCTGTTGTAAATTTGGGGGGCATATGTTGGACGATAACGATGCCGGGCGTGGTTGTCGGCATCTTTATCAAGACTCGCTTCAGCGCTTCCGTTCCTCCTGTGGACGCTCCGATGGCAATGACTTTGTGAGTGGTTTCAGACATAGCCTTGCTGTAAGCCAGAGGTTTGGAGGGCGGTTCATCCTTGGGACCGGGTCTAACCAGTTTGGCTCTCGCCGCTGCGCGTATTTTATCAGCCAGCTGTTCCGACATCTCCGCCACGGAGAAAGAAGAACCCGGTTTGCTCATGACTTCCACGGCGCCGGCGTTAAGCGCCTCTATACCGGTGACGCTGCCTGCGGGCGTCAGTGAACTCAGGATCACCACGGGCAACGGGTAATATTTCATCAGCTTGCGGAGAAACGTAATTCCGTCCATACGTGGCATCTCGATATCCAGCGTAACGACGTCCGGTTTGAGTTGGACGATTTTGTCTCGCGCCACGTAGGGATCGGGAGCGGTGCCGACCACCTCGATATCGGCTTCTTTGGATAATGACTCAGAAATAACCTTCCTTACAACCGCTGAGTCGTCTACAACCAGAACCTTTATCATACCTTTGAATCCTGCAGCTTTAGTTCCTATTTCCTGTAAATGCTCGGGCCGACGTACTTGAAAGGATGCCGTACGCCCGTCAGACTCTCCGAGTGCCCGACGAAAAAGTATCCTCCGGCAGCGAGAAAATCAAAAAATCGCGAAACCAGTTGTTCCCTGGAAGGCTGATCGAAATAGATCATTACATTTCGACAGAAAATCACATCGAACGGACCCTTCATGGGAAAAGGCTTCATGAGATTGAGTCGAGCGAAATGAACCAATTTTTGGAGTTCGTCCTTAGCCTTGTAAAATCCCCTCTGATTGCTTACGCCTTTTTGAAAATACTTGTGGATCAGGAGCGGATCAATGGTCTGGACTCGCTCTTCCGGATAGACGCCCCTCATCGCGGTTTCCAGAACCCGGGTGGAAATATCGGTAGCCAGAATCTTGAAGTCTCTCAGTAGTTCTGCCTGGAGACCTTCATGAAAAACCATGGCAAGCGTGTAAGGCTCCTCGCCCGTCGAACAGCCTGCGCTCCAAGCTCGAATCCTTCGGGATACCCGGCTTCTGTTCAGCTCCGGAATCACTTCATGAGTTAAGAAGTCGAAGTGCCTGGATTCTCTGTAAAAACTGGTCAGGTTGGTCGATATGGCGTTAATGAGACCAACAACTTCACTTCCGGATTCGTCGCTCAGGACGAACTTGAAGTAATCGTCAAAGCTGCCGAAGCCCTTGAGACGCATCTGTTTTCCCACTCGGGCCCTGACCATCTCCTTTTTGCCCTCGTGGAGGTTGATGCCGCAATATGAGTAGACGAAATCCGAAAAGGTTTTGAATTCAGTATCTGTAATTTCCATTTGTTCCGCGTCGACCGGTTCCGTCATCCTTCCTCATCGTCCTCTGTATCCTACTCGGAAGAATACTAATCATTCTCATGAATGTCCATCACGCCCTTGATGTCCAGAATCAGTCCCACCCGGCCGTCTCCGAGAATCGTTCCACCGCTGAAGCCCTTCACTTTACTCAGGCGGTGTCCCAGACTCTTGATGACGACTTCCTGCTTTCCCACTACGTCATCCACCATAAGGCAGGCTTCTCGGTTTTCGTATTCCACGACCGCGAGAATCGCATCCTCGAGGCTGGTTTTTTCCGTTTTGATATCAAAAATCCGGTGCAGACGGATCAGGCTGAAAATCTTGCCTCGGATGTTTATAGCCTCGCCCTTTCCAGACACGGTAATGTATTGGTCCTTTCGGGCTTGAAGCGATTCCTTCACCGATTGAGCCGGAATAATATATCGTTCTCCCCCTACCATGACAACAATGCCGTCGATGATGGCCAGCGTCAAAGGCAGCTTGATGATGAATGTCGAGCCTCGGCCGGGAGTGGACTTTATCTCCACGATTCCTCGAACTTTTTCGACGAACTTCTTGACCACATCCATTCCCACACCCCTTCCGGAAATGTCGGTGATCCTTTCCGCCGTCGAGAACCCCGGAAGGAATATGAAGTTGAAGACTTCATTATCCGAATAGTCGCCGCCCGGCTTGACGAGTCCTCGGTCAATCGCCTTTTTCAGAATTTTGTCACGATCCAGTCCTCGACCGTCCTCCGCAATCTCGATAAACAGATGGCCTCCCTGATGATAGGCCCTGAGTTGGAGCGCGCCGGAAGGTGATTTCCCTGCCGAGACTCGTTCGTCCGGTGATTCCAGCCCATGATCCATGGCGTTGCGGACCATGTGGACGAGGGGGTCATAGACCTGGTCCACCAAGTTCCGGTCAATCTCCGTGTCCTCGCCCGCCATGGTGAGATCGACCAGTTTGCCGGATTTTCGGGACAGATCACGCACAAGGCGAACCATTTTCTGGAAAGTCTGCCGAATGGGCACCATCCGCATACTCATAGCGGTTTTCTGAAGCTCGGAAGTGATCCTGTTCAACTGGGAGAAGTCCTTGACAAGCTTCTGGTCGCTGGTTTGCTGAATCACCGGATTTTCCGCAACGAGAGCTTGGGCGATGACCAATTCACCTACCATGTCCACAATGTGATCGAGTTTCTCGGTGGCCACCCTGATGGTGGGCTCAGCGGATTTCTGCCGGTTCAGCGCTTCGTCCACGTCTTTGCCGGTGACTTTGCCTTCCGCCGAAAGGATTTCCCCGATCTTCTTGGAGGGAGTTTCCTTCTGCATTTCCAGGGCGGAGTCTATGTCTTCGGGGGTAACCCGCTTCATGTCCACCAAGATCCGGCCGATCGGCTCTCTAACATCCTCGTCCGGCGCGGGAACCTCAGGCTGGTACGTATCCGACAGCAGCGCATGGATGCGTTGTATGCCCGGATCGACATCGTAATCGGGTTCATAGGGGATGCTCTTGTCCAGATTGGCTCGGATCCCCTCGAGCATTTCCCGGAGGAAGTCAAAACCTTCGAAAAGAAAGTCCCCGATTCTCTGGTCGAAGTGAATACGATCGTTTCGAACTTCGTCCAAAAGGTTTTCCGACTCGTGTGTATACCGGTTCATTCGCCGAAGGTTCAGGAAACCGGAGACTCCCTTCGCCGTATGGAAACAGCGGAATATAGCGCCGATGATTTCCTTGTTGGTCGGATCCGACTCCAACTCGACAACGAGGGGTTCCACCTCTTCCAGGTTGGAGAGGGTTTCCGTAATAAATTCATAACACGTGTCGCTGTCGACAATGAGATTTTGTTCCTGAGGCTTTTCGGCCTCTGAGGGCGGTCTCTCTTGGGGCTCTTGTACCTCGGCTTCTTCCACGGCCACCTTTTGAACTTCGTCCGTTTGCGTCTTTTCAGGCGACGAATCCGTCACCTGGGGTTTGCCGCTTTCCACCTCGACACCCAATTCCCTCAGCTCCTCCCAATACGATTCGATGGAGCCGGCAGGCAGTGAGTCGCCGAGTTTCATGCAGCGGAGTCCTTCCTGAAGCAGAGAAACCCCCTTGGCCATCATGCCCATATGGCGGGAAAGATCCTGATCCTGATTCATGATGATCGTCTCGACCAGGCTGCACAGCGACCGGGAGATGATTACAATCACGTTGCCCGGAGATTCATAGCCCAGAAGGGATTCGGTCTGGTTGAGCAGATCGCCCATGCCACCAACATCCGTGGCCTCCAGCATGACCGCTTTTAGCGCCAACTCATCTATTTTGGCAGCAATTTCCTCAATGATTCGGGTGTCCATCTCTCCAAAACCTTGGCTGTAAATTGAATGAATGACCTTGATGAGAGCCCATAAGATATGTTTATCAACTTATCAATCGGTTAGACAGCGATTTTACTTTACAGACTATGGAATGCTTTGTCACGATTTCTGCGCCGAGGACTCGAAAAGGGGACGGAATTCGATTGAATGTGTTCTGTGACCGGCGTTGCGGAGTGCCTTCTCGAACAGTTTGAAACGACAAAGGTATTAACGGTGAGGAGTCCGGGGAGCCTCAATTGTCGGTAAAAACCGGTTGCCGCAGCTAAAGTTCGAAATTCATTAAGCCGATCTAGGAGTTAAACAGGTCCGGCGGTCGCGAGCGGGTAATGGCGTCGAGGACTCCGGCCGTTATGGCCAAAAGCGGTGATCGTTCGCTTTTGGATTCGCCATTCGGTGAATTCTGTATTAAAATAATATAACACCTTGGCGATGCTTCCGGTTAAGAAGCTCAGCGGAGGTCGGCATGATTCGCGCTCTGGATTTACAGTCGGTTTTGAACCAAACCCCAAACGTGGAAAAGGCAGGGCATTCCCAACAGCAGAATAATGATCACCAAGGCCCGAGGTTCAGCATGCAGCTCGAACAGGAGCGGCAGGCTGCTCAGAAGCGTGTAAGCGACTCCGACGACTCTCACGGCGCGCGGAAGCGAGACCGGAGGGAGAAGGACGACAGGGGCAAACAGGCCGACCATGACAGGAAAAGCGACGAAGAGAGCCCCGGAAAAGAGCCTGCGGTGGTAGACCTCTTGAACATACGCCTTCTTGATATTACAATCTGATTCTTGATGAGTTTTTCATACCTCCCTATTTTTCTGTTCATCCAGGCAATAGTAGATTTGTCTCTGATCGGTATCGTGGTCTATTGGTTTTTTTTTCGGGTGCCCAAACGGGAGAAGCGCTTGGAAGCGCTTTTCGAGTCGCTGAGCCGCGTGGTCTCGGAATCGGACAGATCCATGCGTGAATTTGAGGGCGCGATTAAGCAAGAGCAGATGTCCCTCAAAAGGATTCTAGAAATACAAAAAGAGCGCGAGGCGGAGATGCGGTCACTCGTGGCCGAGGCTGAAACTCTTCTTCGACGATTCGAGCAGGTTCGGGCGTTGGGGGCGAGCGGTTCCGAGCTGAAAACGGATGCTTACGGGCAAGTGCTGGAACTGGCTTCCTCCGGAGCGTCCGTGTCGGATATCGCAAAAAGAACAGGCGTGCCCGAAAACGAGGTCAGACTGCTTCTGGATCTTCGCAAATGAAGACGATAATGACGGACCCGTTGTCTGAAACCGCCATGAAATCCGGCAGGGGAGGGCTGCAACAGGATCTGAAGTCCGGGTTCAAGCTGACCCCCGGAAGTACGATCGAAGCAAAGGTCCTCGAGACGGAAACCAACGGCCGACTTCGTATCGAATTTCTGGGAAACACGCGGGTGGCAAGATTGGAGGCAGCCTCCTCGAATCAGGAAATGACCCGCCGGCCCATGATTTCGGCAGGAAAAACCGCGGTCTTTCGCGTTCTAAGCGTCCGCCCCGAGCTGGTGGTGGCAGTGGAGCGGACCGCCGTGGAAGACAAAGGGGCCGATCCGACACGATCTCGGAGCGCGGAAATCCAGAAAGGGAGCAGTGAAAGGCTTCTATCTTCTCCTCAGGCTGTGCGCACCGGCCAAAGTATTCAAGGGAGGCTGGTCGCTGTGGAAGGGTCGCTCGATCCACCGTCGGAAACATCGCCCGGCGGATATCGGGCAGTGGTGGAAGTGAACGGCAAGCAGGCGCCGGTTTGGCTGGACCGACCGTCCGCTGTGGGCGAACAACATCTTTTCAAGGTCCTGCAGGCGAAGCCCGGCCCGTTGCTGTCGCATCAGGGAGTCGTCGCCAACGCCTCGGAGACCCTCCCCGTTCAGACGTTCAACTACCGAAACGACAGTTTGCTTTTCGCTAAAGTGCTTCAAGTCGGCTCCGGAGATCTGAATTCATCTCCGCATCCGCCTGCCAGAGTCGAGATCGGCGGACAGGTCGTGAGCGTGTTGTTGGAACGCCCTTTGAAGGAAGGCGAGACCCATATGTTTCGAGTGATCTCGGACAAGGGCCTTCCTTTGTTGACGCCGGTGCTCGGCGACGAACGGAACGTCGAGATGTCGGCCGCGAGTTTAAGGACCTTTTTGAACGCACAGCAGGCCGGTCCGCACCTGTATGATTCCGTCATTCGGTCGTTAACGGAACTCGGCGCACACGTGAATGCAGATTCTCCGGTGGCCGGAAGCGTCCAGCACGTCCTGAAACTCATTCAGTCGATTACGTACGGCGGGGAACAGGTCGGCAAGGCCGATTTCTTCGATCGCTTTCTGGCCCTCGCCGGCCACACGTTGGAGGCCGGCCTGGCCGGTAAGCAAGGAGGGGCGTCGCAAAGCTCGATTCCTGCGCAGGAGAACCTGAAATCGCTTTTGATCCAATTAGACGGACAACTGTCGGAGATCCTCGAACAAGGGGGCGGGAAGGACGGAGGGTCCGATTTGCAAAACCTGTCCAACCATGCCCAAGGCCCGGTTCGGAATCTGCTGCAACATCTTCTGGCCACCCAAATCGTGAATACCGTGGCGTTTCACGAGGAAGGATCGCTCGCGTTCGAGGTGCCCTTCTCGTGGGCGGGTCAAGTGGAAACCGGCAGGCTGACCGTACGATTCAAATACGAAGATGAAAGCGGCGACAAGAAAGAACGAGAGTCTCCCACCGAAATCATGGTGGTGTTTCTTCTGGACCTCGAAAACATGGGTCCTTTACGTGTAGATGCCTACTTGAAAAAGGAGGATCGGATCTCCGTCACAGTGATGGCGGAGCGTCTCGACGTAGCCGACTATGTGCGGGATCGGCTCTCCGAACTGGGGGTGAACCTGGCGGACCGTGGATTCAAAGTGGAAAGGATCTCGTGCCTGCAGGTCAAGCGGGAACGCATCCAGACAGAAACATCCCCCGAAGTCTCGCAACTGATCGAGAGCGATCGCATGCACATAGTGGCATAGGGAGCGATATGGAGGGAGCCGACAAGAAAAGAATCAAGCAGAAGCAATCGGTGGCTCTGCGTTATCGTCCCGAAAAAGAGCGGGCTCCCCGTGTCGTGGCCAAAGGCAAGGGGCATCTGGCGGAAAAGATTATCGAGATCGCCAAGAAACACGGAGTGCCAATAAAGTACGAACCCGATCTGGTGCAGATTCTGTCAAAGTTGGATCTGGAGCAGGAAGTACCTCCCTCCTTGTACCGGGCTGTGGCCGAAATCTTCGCTTTTGTTTACAAACTGAATCACAATTATCGAAGACCCACATAATACGGCATAGGTGTCAGGTCCTCATCTGGATGGCGGTCTGCAGCATCTGGTTGCTGGTGGATATTGCGTTGGAATTCGCGTTGAAGGCCTGCTGGGCAATGAGTAGCTTGACCAGTTCGTCCGCGAGATTGACGTTGGACTGCTCGATGTTGAACTGCAGCGTTATCCCTCTATTGCTGGAATTTGCCGCTCCGGTTGACGCCTCTCCGGCCGCGTCGGTCGCCTGAAAGAGGGTTTCCCCGATCTTCTCCAATCCTGCAAGGGCGCGAAAAGTGGTTACGGCAATCCGGCCCGGAATGGTGGCGTTGGGGTTGTCGTTGGTGTATTCGGCAAATACAATGCCGTTTTGGTCAATAGTAAAGTTGGCCAGATCGCCGTTGTCGAAACCATCCTGCAGGAGCCCGTCCGAAGATGTGGGAAGCGTGGTGGAGATGATTTCTCCGGGGAGAAATTGATCCGGGTTGTCCGGATCGGTCAAGTTCCAGGAAATATTGTACAACTTACCATCCAGTTCGAGATCGAAGTTGATATCCGACACAAGACCCTCCGATCCGACGCCTGAAAGCGTTCCTCCGGTGAAATAGAAGTCAATGGCCGCCTCCCCGGCTTCCAACGGAGGATCCACCGGCGGGTCGGATGCCTGTGGCACATTGAGGTTGCTGATGCTTCCGAGGGATGGAGAAAGAGTACACCGCCAGGGCGAATCGCCGTTTTGAACGCCCGGATGAAGCGAGAAATCGATCCCTATTTCCGATACGCTTCCCACCACGTCGTCATAAACCGACAGAGTATGCGACAGTGCTTCGCCGGTGCTGAAATCCAAACGGTAATTTTCAATGGAGAATTCGGTGGTGCGCACGCTATGCTGGACGGATGGAATGTTCAGGTCGCTGAGCTCCTCCGCGTACGTTCCGGTTTTCGGATCAAAGGCAAAGCCCTGGAGGCTCATTCCGACATCGTTGACGAAATTGCCGGACCGATCCAGGAAGAAGTTGCCGTTCCTGGTATAGAATATGTTGTCGTTCGGGTCGGCGACATTGAAAAAGCCGTCTCCGATGATGGCCAGACTGGTATCGGATTCCGTTTGCAGCACAGGTCCCTGAAGAAATAAGGTCTGGATACTGGAAACCATGCTTCCGCGGCCGTTCACCGCCGTTGCCACGTCTTGCTTGTTTCTGTTGGTGCCCACCACAAGGTCGGCAAAATTGGTGTCATCCGATTTGAAGCCGTCGGTAGCCACGTTGGCAATGTTGTTGCCAATAACGTTGATGCTCCTTCCGAAGGTGTCCAAACCCAAGAAGGCCGTCCACATCGAAGAAATCATACAGTTTCTCCAGTTATAGTTCATTACCGCCGGCCAACTGGCGATTCGGACCGGCATCACGGGGCGGGCGACCATCCTTCCCGGTTGGTGGTCGCCGCACAACGAATGTAGAGCAACAACCGTGCCGGAATATTGACGCAGATGTAACCTACTGATTTTACAATTAAACAACGGAAAGACGCCGTGGAAAAGCAAGCGAAATCTGCCGGATGCCGCCCGACTTATCGACGGGAAACCGTCGATAAGTCGGGCCGGCTACCTGTGCTTCAAGCCAATCAAATGTAATGTTATCAATGACATATATCATAAGGACTTCATCGGCCGTCGTGAGTGGAAGGACCGTGGCTTGGATAGGCAAATTGTTCTGAATAGGCAGGAACTACCCATTTTTTTCCCGAATCCTTCGCCGCCGAAATCCGCCTCTCAGCGCGTTTCGCGCTCGTCATGCCGTTTGTCCGGCCCCTTCTCCAAATAATCGAATGGCATGTAAATTGCTTCGAAACAGTGCAACGGCGAGCAGGGGGGTAGGAAGTATGGATCGGTCTATCGCGGCGCTTACGGCGGGGTTGTTATCCGAACTGAAGAAATTGGACACGACTTCCAACAATCTGGCCAACTTGAACACTCCCGGATTTGTCCGGGATGAGACGTTCAGCAATTGGATGAGCGTATTCCAGTTGAACGCGCGTATCAACCCAAACCCGGCGGGAAGCGATGCCCTCAGGCTTCAAACCCTGTTGGAAAACAGAAACCAGGACGGGACCTTGGTGGAGGCGATGCCCATCATGGAGCCCGCAGCATTGGAGCACACCGGGGATCCTCTTGATGTCGCCATCAAAGGAGACGGCTTTTTCGTGCTACGGAATGGGGATCAGGAGATTTATACGCGCCGGGGGCGATTTTCTATTGATGGAGAAGGCAACCTGTTGTCAACGGACGGTTTGCCGGTGATGGGCGCTGACGGTCCGATCCGGATTCCGAACGGCGGGGGCGCCCAGCCTAATGAACTCACCATCGAACCGGATGGAGCCATCTTCAATGGCGGCCAGCAGGTGGGTCAACTGAAAGTCGTACGGATGCCGGAAGAAGGGCGATTAAGCAAGGTCGGGGACACGGCTTTCACCATGGGGACGGATGTCCAACCTGCCCCTGCGGGAGAAAAGATGCAAGTTGTCCAGGGCTACTTGGAAAGAAGCAACGTGAGCGTCGTCAAAGAAATGACGGACATGATCAGTTCGATGCGGAGTTTTGAAACCTACCAGAAGGTGGTTCAGATGGTGGATGAACTGAAAGGCAAATTCATACAGACCGTCACAGGATAAAACGATTGATAGCCTTGATAGCCAGGATGGAGAACAAAAAATGATCAGAACCCTGTTTTCGGCGGCAACGGGCATGCAGGCCCAACAGCTCAACATGGACACCATCTCGAACAACTTGGCCAACGTTAATACAACGGGTTTCAAGAAGGGTCGTCCCGATTTCCAGGATCTGATCTACCAGACGTTGCAGTTGGCCGGGATGGCAAGCTCGGCAACAACCGAGGTTCCCACCGGCATGCAGGTGGGCCTGGGTGTCCGTCCCGCAGCCATTCAAAGGCTCTTTATCCAGGGAGATTTCGTCAAGACGGATAACTCATTGGATCTTGCAGTCGAAGGCCAGGGTTTCTTCCAAGTTCAGCACCCCAACGGCGACACCCTCTATTCTCGCTCCGGCGCGTTCAAGCTGGACTCGGACGGCCGGGTGGTAAGCTCGGACGGGTGGCTGCTGTTGCCGGAGATTACCATTCCGGCGGACGCCGAGCAAATCAACGTGGCTTCGGACGGCACCGTCAGCGTCCGTCAGGCGGGTAACACGGCTGCAGTTCAGGTGGGAAATATAGAGTTGGTCACGTTCTCGAATCCCACGGGGCTCGACGGCGCCGGTCGAAACAATTTCAGGGCCACGGACGCTTCGGGCGATCCTATCGCCGGGACGCCGGGAGAAGACGGGCTGGGTGAGATTCAACAAGGCTACTTGGAGCTTTCCAATGTGTCCGTCGTGGACGAAATGGTGGCTATGATCGTGGCCCAGAGGGCGTATGAGGCCAACAGCAAGTCGATTCAGGCCGGCGATCAGATCCTGCAAATGGCAAACAACCTCAGACGATAGCATGCACTGACGCCAAGGAATCGGATTTGAGAGCATCGAGGAAAAACTTCAGGAACAACGTGAGTCTGACCGTTCTGTGCATGTTGGTTTCGGTGGCCTGTTCGGTTGGGGCGTCGCAGCTTCCTTCCATCGAGGTCGCTCTGAAACAAGAGGCGGACGTAACGAGTCACCTGATCCGTCTTTCCGAGGTGGGCGAGGTCATCCTTCAGGAGCCTGAACTTAGGGAAGTTGTTTCGTCCCTCACGATAGGAGTTGCGCCGGCGCTTTGTCGGGACACTTTGCTGCATGCGGACGTGGTCGAGAAGCGATTGCAGGAAGCCTTCCCGAACAGGAGAGTCGAGGTCACAGGCGCGACGATAGTCCGTGTGAAGAGGACCTGCCGCGACATATCCGAAAAAGAGCTAGCGCGCATTGGGGAAGAGTTCATACGGGAACACATGGATTGGCAAGAAGCGGATGTCGAGATCCAAGACGTTAAGACCATCGGTGTCGAGCTACCCGGAGTGGACATTTCATATGCGGTTTCAGCGTCGCCAAACGAAGACTATCTGGGCCCCGTAAGTCTGGAAATCATGCTGAAGCACGACGGAGAAGTGCTGAGGCGGCTCCGTTGGCGGGGATGGGTCGCGGTCATGACGAATGCGGTCGTCGCTTCCAGAACGTTGGATCGGAACGAGATCGTTCGGGACGGCGATGTTCGTATCGACCGATTGGACCTTTCCCGGCTGCATACAAGCACGCTGGCGAGTCTGACGGACGTTGTCGGGAAACGGGTCACGAGGAGAATCGCGGAAGGCGCTGTGTTGACGCCCGACGATCTGGACCGGCCTTTATGGGTGACGCGGGGGGCCAGTGTTCTTATCGTTGCTCAGTCTCCCTGGTTCCGCGTGACGACCAAAGGATTGGCTCGGGAGGACGGAGCGCGGGGGGAAGAGGTTCGAGTGTTGAACATCTCTTCCAAAAGGGAAGTGGTAGGCAAGGTGGTGGGTCCTCAAACCGTAAAGGTGGCGTTTTGATGAAAAAGGAAAACCGTTTCTGCATCCTGTGTCTCCTCGTCCTAGTACTTGTTCAACTCGGTTGCGCGGAAAGGCCGCCCGTACGGGACCGAACCAAATTCTTCGGTCAGGTGCCCGAACCCGTGCTCACGTTGCCTGAAAGGCAGTATCCCGGCTCGCTCTGGCAGGAGCGCAATTCAGAGAGCATCCTGTTCATGGACCATAAGGCGAGCCAGGTGAACGACATTGTGACAGTGCAGATTGTGGAGACGGTAGCCGGAACCGGCGTATCCAACTCAAAATATGAAAAAGAAACCGAACTGGGCTTTCAGGTGGACGCCCTGCTTGGGCTTCCCCAATCGCTGGGCATGAACAACTTTCTGGGATTAGGGGAACCGTTTCAACCGGGGGTGAAAGGGAAAAGCGTCAACGATTTCGAGGGCAAAGGCCAAACCAGGAGGTCCGGAACTCTGTCCGGGACGATCACGTGCAGGGTGGTTGAAGTATTTCAAAACGGCAATATGGAGATCAGGGGGTCGCGGGAAGTCACACTGAACCGCGAACAGCAATTCATCGTTCTGAGCGGCGTCATACGCCAGGAAGACATTACATCTTTCAACACCATCCGATCAGACAATGTTGCCGATGCCCGGATCGAATACTACGGCGAGGGGATTCTGGCAGACAAGGAAAGTCCGGGCTGGCTGGCGCGAGTACTCGACTGGGTCTGGCCGTTTTAGTGCATCACCGGATGTGGAGAACGTTCCAATGAAGTCACAACAACAGAAACACATTTGTATAGCGTGCGCGTTGATACTGGCGGCCGCAACATTCATGCTCTCCGGTTGCAGCGGAGGAGGCGTAAGCGCCCAGACTGGAAACGACGGTGAAAACACCCTTCAATTGACGGTTGTTCCGGATCGTCTCAATGTGACCGATAGCGGGAGCTGTACGGTCAAAGTGGTGTTGTGGGACGCCAACGGTGAACCGCTGGAGGGAACCGTGGCCCTCAGCACGACCCTTGGGAGCCTGGGCAGCTCCTCCCTGAGCACGGCCTCCAATCCGGACGGGGCTACAGCCGGCGCTACGACCACGTTAACAGCCAATAATGCCGACACGGTGGGAAACGCCGTAGTTACGGCCACGTTTGGAACCATTCAGGTGTGGGTCACGGTGGAATTTTACAAAACCCTTTAAACCCCTTGGTTCTTCCGTTCGAGGAAACATGATGAAGCTCAAGGTTCAGTGGATATTGATTGCGGTTCTTTCATTGGTTTGGATTCTGGCGGCGGCATGCGGCGGCGGATCGAGTGGCTCCGCTTCCGTAACAGTACGGTCTGTGAAGGTCAATCCTGAGCAGGCTTCCCTGTATTTTGGCGACGAGCTTCTGTTGACGGCCATAGGAGGAACGCCTCCGTATGCCTGGTCATCGGAGAACCTGACGTGCTCCAGGTAACTCCAAGTCAGGCGACGATCGCCCTGGACACATTGAGCACGCCGACGATGCGTCTTTTTGCCTCCGGAGGCGATGGGCCGTTCTTCTGGTCCGCGGATAAGCCGTATCTGGCCGATCTGTTCTTAAACAGCGACGGGTCGATGGCTACCCTGATTCCGAAATTGGCTGGTACGCTAACGCTCACCGTTCGCGATTCCCGCAATGTTCAAAATACGGCGGTGATTACGATTCTCGAGCAGAATCCGAACATCACTCCCTCGGTGGTAACCGTGTCCAACGAATCGACGGTGTCCTTTCGTCTGTCCGACGGCACCCCCCCGTACACATTGTATGTCTCGGATCCCAATATCATCCAGCTTGGCGACTTCGACGGCAGCGCGACGACTGTTGATGTCACCGCTCTTAATGCGGGTATGTCGGATCTCGTACTCGAGGACAGCGCCGGCCTGAAAGCCGTGGCGAGCGTTACGGTAACGGAGCTTCAGGACGAAATCGCCATCAGCCCATCGGCCGCGGTGCTCGGACGAAATGATTTTGTGACTTTGACGGTGCGATATGGCTTGAGTCCGTATTTCTGGACCAACGAAAACCCCCAACTGGGGGATCTTATTCCCATCGGGGAAGACGATCTCTCGGCGATCTTTCAGACGGGTAACGACCCGGGCGTTGCGACCGTGGTGGTGGAAGACGCACGGCAGGTGAATGCAGTGGCGAGGATTACCATTGCGGACGCGCTGAGGGTTCTTCCCGGCAGCGTGACCGCCATGCAGGGCAGCACGGGACTGACATTCCTGGTGCAGGGAGGTATTCCTCCGTATTCGGCGCTGTTGAAAGATTACCGCTTCGGTACGGTGACTCAGCCGGTTCTCAGCCAGACGAGCGGTCAATATGAATTCACTGCGAGCGTTGACGCCGCGGCGGAGGCGACAACGTGGACGGACGTGATCGAGATTTATGATGTAGGCGGATTGAAGGCCGCGGTGGATGTCGTGGTAGCGAACTGACGTACGTCCGAATGATAACGATGGAGACGGGTGCTACTCGGCTCTCCGGATCAACGAAGCAGGGGAAGCAATGAAAAAAGCGATGTTCCATGGGTGGGTGTTTCTCGTCGCCGTTCTGATGATGGGATGTGGCGGAGGCGGCGGCTCCGACGGATCCTCGAACCAGGACCCTTCCGGGCCCGCGGGTCCCATTCTGGCCATCCATTCCCCGGACGGTGTGTCGTTGTTTTATGGGGAAGATCTTCATCTGAGCGTGACCGGCGGTTCCCCCAAGTATTTCTGGTCACTCCGCAGCAGCGGAGACCAGACGTGGTCCAGCTTTGACGAGAGTCGCACCGCTCCCGACGGATCAAGCACTTACCTGGTGGCTTCGGACTATCTCTGGGGTATCGGGCCTACGCGCGAAGTAACCATTTGGGTCACGGACAGCGCCGGCAACTGGGGAAGCCTCGAAATCACTATAACCGATCTGTTTCCCACCATAAGCCCGCCCAAGGCAACGGTGCCCCTGGACATCGAACCGACGCCGACCATGCGTTTTGTGGGATCGGGCGGAACTCCCCCCTACTTCTGGACGCTGGATAAACCATACCTGGCGCAAGTCGTACCTGACGGCTCGGGAAAGAACCTTTTTGTAATGCCCTTGGCCGCCGGCAAGCTGAAGATCACGGTGTTCGATTCCAAGAACCTGGCCGCTGCGGCAACTCTGGACATCGTGGCCGGAGAGCCGAAGATCGTTCCGAATAGGGTCACGTTAAGTTTGGGTGAATCGATCACGTTAAGAGCCAACGGCGGAACTCCGCCCTATTTTGACTGGCATCTGTCGGACCCCTCCGTCGGAGTCCTCAGCGCTCCCCCCGGAGGTTGGGCTGACAACGACGAGGCGGTATTCACCGCTTTTCAGTTAGGAACAACAGAAGCCATCGTCGACGACGACAACGACACCCAGGGCTATTCCACCATAACCGTCATCCAGAACCGCACCATGATTACTCCCAGCGAGGCCAATCTGCTTCCCGGAGAGGAACTCATTCTCACGGCGAATTACGGGTTGCCGCCGTACTTCTTTTTCAACGGCGATCAAAGCGTGGGCGCCTTGGAGGAGCTGTCGTTTAACCGGGTTCGTTTTACGGCTCAGAATGAAGGAATCACCGTGATACGAATCGAAGACAGCCGCGGTGACGAAGATACGTGTCGTATCATGGTCAGCAAGGCTTTCCAGATATATCCCCTGAGTCAGAAGGGCCAGAAAGAAGATACGATCGTGTTCTTCCTTTTCGGAGGAACGCCGCCATACGAAGCATTGGTGAACAATGCTTCCGTTGGTTCGGCGGTCATCCGGAACGGAAATGAAGTCCACTTCACGATTTCGGCCAACCCGGCCGAGGAGGACACTTCGTATCCGGAAGTGGTCGAAGTATACGACGCCAACGGCCTCCGGGTATTCGGGGAAGTCGTGGTTGCCGGAACCGGCTGCGCCTTTAAGACGGAACCCGGAACAGCCTCGGGCAGTGCGGGAAACCAACTCAGGTACCTGGTGTTCTGCGGTGTGGAACCGTATCAGGTAACGGTCATGGATACGACGCTCATAGATGTCGCGAGCCTGAGCGTCAGCGGAAACGTGATCACCATGACGATTGCGAGTGACGCAGTGGAAGGGACCTATTCGGACGTGATTCGAATCGTGGACGCCAACAATCAGACACTCACGGCCGGCGTTACGATACTGAGAGAACCGGAGATGCTGGCGATTACTCCGAGTTCTCTGTCAGCAGCGGCGGGCGATCTGCTGACCTTCCTGGTAACGGGAGGCGTACCGCCGTACAGCGCTCAGGTGACGAACAACTCCGTGGCTTCTGCCGCGGTGAACGGAAACCAGGTTACCGTAACTGTCGATCCTACGGCCGTGGCCGGGACGTATACCGGACTCCTGGTCGTATACGATTCGGACAGCCAGCTGGCGAGCGCTACGGTCATCGTTAATTGACCGTAGGGTCCTATTGCGGGCAAACCACGAGCCGTGAACAGGAAGGAACGTTGGTAGGCATGACGGGAGAAACGGGAAGAGCCTTTAATAAGCTTCGAGTGAAACGGGCGTTGACCGCCGCCTTCATAACAGGATGGTTCGTCCTTTTTCAGGCGCCTTGGGCATCTGCCAATGTCAGAATAAAGGACATTGCCAATTTTGAAGGTTTTCGTGCGAATCAGCTCATCGGATACGGCATCGTCGTCGGTTTGAACGGTACCGGGGACGGGACCCGCGCCGAATTCACAAAGCAGATCCTGTCGAACATGTTGTACAAATTGGGCGTGACCATTTCCCCCAGCGCGATTCGTGTGAAAAACACGGCAACGGTTATGGTCACGGCGGAACTTCCTCCCTTCGCCAAAGCGGGGACGCGTCTGGATGTTCTGGTCTCCTCTTTGGGAGATGCGAAGAGTCTGCAGGGAGGGACTCTGTTGTTGACTCCCCTTCGAGCTCCAAACCGAGAGATCTATGCGGTGGGCCAGGGGCCCGTGTCCGTGGGCGGGTTCGGAGCCGGGGGCGCAGGCGCCTCAGTCCAGCAGAATCATCTGACTGTGGGGACGGTGATCAATGGTGGGCTGGTCGAAAAGGATCTCCCGCTGTCGATCGCACATGCTAGAAAGGTTAGGCTTAACCTGTACAAAGCCGATTTCACCACAGCCTATCGAATGGCGGAAAGGATCAACGAACACTTCGGATCGGCGGTGGCGAAACCGATAGATGCGAGTGCGGTGAGTGTGGATGTTCCGGAAAGGGACCAGGCCGACGTGGTCGAGTTCCTCTACCAGGTCGAAAACGTGAACGTCAGGCCGGACGCCAAGGCCGTAGTCATTTTGAACGAGCGCACCGGCACTGTGGTGATGGGAGAAAACGTCCGGGTATCCACTGTGGCCGTTGCTCATGGAAATCTGAACATCGTGATCCGAGAGACCCCGGAGGTGTCCCAACCGGAGCCTTTTTCCGAAAGAGGCCGAACGGTGGTGGTTCCGAGGACGGATGTGTACGTGAACGAGGAAGAAAACAAATTGCTGCTTCTTCCGGAGGGAGTAACGATCGGAGAAGTGGTCCGGGCGCTGAACGCCATCGGCGTGTCGCCGAGAGACCTCATTTCGGTGCTCATGGCGATCAAGGAAGCCGGAGCATTACAGGCTGATTTAAGACTTTTGTAGGATACAGAGGGAAGACACGGGAATGGGGCATTTTGACTTTTTGTTGCACTTGAACCCTCAGACGGTTGAGGGCCCGAAAGCCGATAAAAAGGTGCTCAAACAAGCATGCGAAGAGTTCGAAGCCCTGTTTTGGGAACAATTGTTGAAAGGCATGAGGAAAACCATCCCCAAGAGCGAATTTTGGGGAAATCGGAGGGAAGAGGAGCTGTACACTTCGCTGTACGATCAGGGTTTATCGGTCGTGTTGAGTGAACGGGGAGGCTTGGGGCTGGCTGAGATGCTGATGAAACAGATGGAGCCGGCTGCCGAGCATTCATCGACGGGAACGGAGGGGGAGGAAGCAGCGGCTGACGGAACGCAGGCGGGAGAAGAACCGGAATGAGTTTCAAGAATCCTATGATTTTATTGATATCGCCTGCAAAACAGGCTAAAGTTCTGACATCTGCTGCCGATAAAATCGATGAATACTCCAAAGGAGGCGATCAATCTTATGCGGATTGATAAAACGACCAGCCAACAGGCGGAATTACTCAAGCAGATGAAAACCGCGGACACGGAGCGGGCTCAGGAGCAACAAAGTCATGAGCGCGCCGAGAAACCTTCGGGTGCGAGGGAGAGTGTAGAGATCTCCAGCCGAGCCCAGGAAATGAAAAGTGCCCGCGACGCTCTTGAGGCGCAGCCCGACGTACGAGCAGAGAAGGTGGAGCAAGTCAAGTCACGGATTGAGCAGGGAACCTACCAGGTAAACGGTAGTCAAATCGCCGAAAAAATCATTCGCGATTCCCTCTTCAACTTTATGGCTTAGTTGATTTGTCCATCGACCATCCTCTTCCCCTCCGTACCATCAGGAGGGGTTTGGTGTGGAAGATCTGATTTGCGATCTTTTCGGGATTTTAACCCGAGAAGCGGACTGCTACGAGACACTCGCCGATACCATTCGGGCGGAACGGACGTTCCTGACCCGTTTGGCGTCGGACGAACTCGGACTAAACAACGACTCAAAAAGTCGACTGATCGAAGACATCCGCAGGTTCGAAGCAGAGCGTCAAAGGATTGCCCTCGAACTAGCGGGAGCCCTGAAACTACCTTCCGAGTCGGCCAATCTTTCCAGCATAGCGGCAGTGGCCCCTCCCCCATGGAACCATCGTCTGAACGAGGTTCGCATCCGTTTACAGCATCTAACTCGAGCCGTTCTGTCAGCCAACGAGCAAAACCGTAGATTGGTCGAGCATTCCCGCCGTCACTTCAAGCGGTTTTTGCTGACGTTGATCCCGAACCGTAACGAGACCGAGACGTACAGATCGTCCGGTATCATGCGGAACATTCAACCGAATAGCGGAAGACTCGTTTCTAGAAACGCATAAACCCCGAGGGAGGGTGTCATGAATTTAAACTCATTGCTGGGACTGGCGGCCAACGCACTGCTACGTAACCAAGTGGCGCTGGGTGTCGCCGGCCACAACGTGGCCAACGTGAACACGGAAGGATACTCGCGTCAGAGAGTGGTGTTCACAAGTGAACGTCCATCGGAAGCCGCCTTCGGGCAACTGGGAAATGGTGTTAACATTCAGTCCATCCGGCGCCAAGTGGACACCTTTCTTTACCGTGAAACGAATCGGGAAAGCCAGTTTCAGTCTCGCTGGGAAGCCCAAAATCGGGTTCTCAACGAGGTGGAGACCATTCTTACCGAGAACGAAGAGTATGGGATTAACAAGTCCTTGAACGACTTCTGGAACGCATGGTCCGACCTTGCCAACGAGCCCGGCGGATACACCGAAAGAAACGCCGTGGTCTCCGCTGCGAACAAACTGGCCCAGGCCTTTGAATCCAGAAGCGACGCCCTCAACCAGACGAGGCGTTCCCTGGATGTTCAGATTCAGGGCGCCATAGCGGAAGTCAATAGTATAACGGAGCGAATACGAGAACTAAACAGCCTCATCCAATCCGCTGAAACGGGCCGGGACGTTGTGGCCAACGATTTGAGGGATAAGAGGGACCAACTCGTCGATGAGTTGGCCACGTATCTGGATATCGAGTATCTCGAGGAGTCCGGCCCCAGCGGGGAGCCCGTATTTCATGTCTTCTTGTCGGGCGGAAGTCCGTTGGTGTCGGGGCAACATAAATGGGATCTCTCAGCGGACGACCTGCTGTCGGAGTCGGAATTCCACGACATAAAATATATGGGTGGGAGCAATCAGGACAGCGTCATGCCGAATATTTCGAAGGGGAAGCTGGCTGCGTGGCTGACTCTGCGTGACGAGACCATTCCGGGAATCCTGGAAGACCTGGACCTGCTGGCCGCGAGCGTGGTCAATGAAGTCAACAAGCTGCACTATAGCGGATATGGACTCGACGGAACCAGCGGTAATCGGTTCTTCGAGATTCTCCCGCCCACCATACAGAGTGACGACCGGAACGCGGGCCATCTAACCCTCGAAGGCTCGGTATTTGACATAACTGCCCTGACCATGGACGATTATAGGATCGAGTTTATTTCGGGAACCGAGTTCAGGATTGTCAACGAACGGACGGGGGACGAACTCAAGGATCCCACGGGCGCGCCCGGTGATTATGTCTGGACCTATGCCAGCGGTATTCCGATCCGCTTCGACGGAATGCAGATCACCATAGCGGACGGCACCACTCCTCCGTTCAATCCGCCGTTGGTCCCTCAGCCCGGGGACACGTATCATATAAGCGGCTCGCAGGGTATGGCTTCCAAAATGGCGGTGGCCTCGGAAGTGGTGGCGAACACGGACAAGATCGCTGCAGGGGAATCTCCGGACGCGGGCGACAATAGTGTGGCGTTGCGTATCAACGAGTTGCAGATGGGCAACGTCATGAACGGAGGAACGGCTACCTTTGAAACCTATTTCGGGGAAATCGTAGGTCGCGTTGGGGTCATCAAACTGGAGGCCGAGACCAATGAACAACATTACAGCAGTATCGTGGAGCAGCTGGAAGTACTCAAATCTTCGGTTTCCGGAGTATCCCTGGACGAAGAGATGACCCAGATAATGAAGTTCCAATATGCCTTTCAAGCGAGCAGCAAGCTGATCACCGTAACGGATCAGCTCTTTCAGACTCTTCTGGATACACTCCGAAGGTAATCAGCGGGAGGATACCGGCTCATGCGAGTAACCCAAAACATGATTTACCAGTCCATACTTGGCGGCATCCTGAACAATCAAGAACGCCTGCTCGAATATCAAACCCAGGTGAGCACCGGAAAACAGGTGCTCAAGGCTTCGGACGGGCCGCTGGATATGGGGCGCATCCTGTCTTACAGGGAAGTGATTTCGAGGACCGAACAATATCCTCGAAACATAGTGCGTGCGGATTCCTGGTTGTCCACCACGGAGAGCGTGCTGCAGGAAGCGTCGAATCTGCTTCAGGGGGCCAAAACGTTGGCGGTCCAACAGGCCAATGGAACTCAAAGCGCGGAAAGCCGGCAGGCCGCTGTGACGGAGATAGAAGGTGTAATCGAGAGCTTGATTCGTCTGGGCAACACGCGAGTCGGCAATTCCTACATTTTCGGCGGCACCCGGACCGCATATGCGCCATTCAATGCCGACGGCACATACAACGGGAATGGCAAGAGCATACAGGCGGAAATAAACGACGGGGTTTTCCAGGCCTACAACCTCCCGGGAAGTGACTTCCTGGTGGCGGATCTGAACCCGGTCATCGCCGAGCCCCATAATAACACCGGGAAACTGGCGTATGCGTATAGTGGTATGGCCACGGGACAACAGGCGCAACTGAACAACTGGGTGTTATCCAACCCCGCCGATAATAGCACCTACGACATCACGATCACGCTGGATGACGGCGTGGATCACACGGTTTCTTATACCACCAGTGCTTCGGCAACCCAGGATGAACTCGGACGCGGCCTGGTGCGAGCCGTCCGGCACGACCTTGATCTCAACGACGCCGTCGACGCCACATACGAAGACGGTGTCTTCAGCCTCACGGCCAAAGCTTCGGACGAAACGGGCAATAGTTATAAGATGAGGACCGTCACCACGCCGTTCAGCACCAGTCACAGCCGGTTCTCCGGCGCCGTGGCTGAAGTCGATTCCGGATTTGTGTTTGACGATACCAACGACTCGCTGGTGTTCGTGGAAACGGGCTATGCGGCGGTGAACACCGTTTCGGCGGCGCTGGGGGACACCACGTACTCGATCAACTTCCAATTTGGGAATACGGAAGAAACCATAACCGTGAACTATGGCGTTCCCCCTACCCAGGACGCGTTGGGGGCCGATCTGGCGGACGCCGTCAATGGAAATACGGTGCTTTCGCAATGGCTCACAGCGCGTTACGACGCGACCACCGATGAACTGACGGTAGCGGCCAAAGCGGGCGTGCCGGGTTCGGATACGTTCACCGCCACGGAGACGGCCGGTACGGCGTTCGATCAAACGCAGGTGGAATCAACGTTTAACCGGAAGGATTTTACCGTCACGGCGGATCTCCTGGCGGACAGTGATGCGGTTCGAGGAGTCGTGTACGACGGAAAAGAGGTGGCGCGTTTTGTTGCACAGGCGATGGAAGCCAAGAGCGCGGCTTCCGGATTCTCGTTTGAGTACAGCGTGGAGTACGACTTTATCGACGATCAGGAGACACTGAACCGGTTCACCATAACGAACAATCAGTCGAACAACTCCGACATGCAATTGCTGTGGACGGCCAGCGAGATCAGGGAGACGCTCGCATTTGCGAATCGGGATCCGAATCCGTTGAACGCCGGCGATGTGGTCACCAGCGAGGAAGAGGTCGAATTCACGATACTTAGCGGTGTCAACGACCGGTTCCGGATCAACGTGGACGGCGGGGGGGTTACGGAGATCACTCTGGCCGCCGGTGCATATACCGCTGAAGAGCTGGCCGATCACATGCAGTCCAGGATCAACGCGGCCACCAACGCCGTGAAAGTCGATTATTCCGAAAGCCGGGGGGGCCAGTTTGCCATTACTTCCCAAAGCTCGGGCATGACGTCCACCATTCGACTGATGGCCGGTGAGGGCCCTGAGAGGCAAAGCGATTTCTTGAGAACGATCGGGTTTTCCACTGAAGCCGGAATTACGATCGCAGGAAGCGGGCCGGGGAGTTTGGATTCGACGACACTGCTGAATCTGGATTCCATCCTGAATCCGTCGAATCACCAAATCGATCTCACACTCCAGGCGGGCGGAACCTGGGCCATTGCCGACAACGGCGGTTTTCCGTCCCTATCCGTAACTTCATCCAATGCTTCCAGTATCGAGTTGGATTTCGATGGCGACCTGGTGGGGGATCTGCACCTGGACGTTTCGGGATGGGCGGCCGGACAGACGCTGTCTCTCGATCTGGCGCGCGAGTATCGGGAAAATTCCTACTATGACGACGGTACGGACTCCGTTTTTGTAAAGGATCTGAATGGGGGAGCGGGTATTCGTATGGAAGCCCCGCCGCAATACGTGGTGGATGCCTTCAACAACTCGATCAGCTACAACAGCGATCTGGGAGGAGGAGTCCTTGCCATCCCTTCCGGGACCTACACCGGCGAGGAGTTGGCGGCCGTGATAGAACAGGAATTCAATAACGCGACAGCGTCCATGGACTTTTCGGTTAACTACTCCGACGGACGATTCAGCATAGCGAAGCGCGGAGGCTCCCTCGACCTAGATTGGGCGGATCCGGCCTCAACCGCTCTGGGACTGTTGGGTTTCAGACCGTATGCTACATCCGGAGCCCTTTCGTACACGAGTGACTACGCCGTACAAACTTACCACGTCAGCGCGATGGATCGAGCCGGAAACCTGGCCCGGATCGATATGGCGCCTTTCGAAGTGATCGGGGGCGGCGCAAACCGGAACAACATCATTCGATTCAATGACGGAGGGGTGGCGCAGGTGGAAATACCGCCGGGTTTCTATGACGGGGCCCAGCTGGCGCAGGCGATTGAAAGCCGGATGGAGGCGGAATCCCTGGCTTCCGGCGGCGGTCATGACTACACCGTGGAGTTCCGGGATGGAACCTTCACATTTATCAATGAAGACGGAGCGCCGCCGGTAACGCTCGATTGGACCGTGGCGGGGAACGCTTCGGATCTTCTGGGATTCGTCAATGGTTCGACGCTGGTGGGCGAAGTGTCCTACACCAGTCAATTTGTCATCCCGGATCTTACGGTGCATGATTTCGTAGAGCGCATGAACGCGGGTTTTGCTTCGGCCGGAGTGAACATCACGGTGCTGATGAACGGGGAAGGCAACGGTCTCGAGCTGATCGACACCAACGACCCGAGGGATCGCGTGACGAACATGCGGGTTTTCATGTCGGATACGGCGCGGGATCTGGGAATCTACAAAGAGGATCGCCTGATTACGATCGATGACAACATCAATACCGTCTATTTCAGCATACCTTCGGCAGCGTCCGGGACGACCTACCAGGCGACGCTGACTCCGGGGACGTATAACGGCAATCAGATGGCGAAAGCGTTGAAAAACGTCCTCGAGCAGGCTTTGGACATTACGGATCCCACGAACGAGACCACTGCCACGTTCCAGGTGGATTACTCGCCGGATAGGGGCGTGTTCGCCATAACCCCATCCACGGAGATGGAAATCCATTGGGTTACGAGCCCGCTGCCCGCCGGCGCCGGGTCATCCGCGGCATCCGTTCTGGGCATTACAACCGATTGGGTGTTTTCCGGAGCCGGTCCGTTTTCGCCCCAATACTCGGACGAAACCGCAGGGGCGGAGGGTATGCCGAGCAGTATTACGGGCACGGACCTCAATCCTCTGCTGAAGGCGTACACCGGGGTCGGAGACCTTTACGGTGGAGCAGGCGTGGATCCGGGTAAGATAGAAATCGTCAACGGCTCCAAACGGGTTGAAGTGGATCTGGAAGGCGTCCGGAACATGCGTGAACTGATGGCCCGAATCAATTCGGCCGACGTTGAAGTGCGATCGAAATTCAATAAGAATTCAACGGCGCTCAAACTGGAATCACTGATTGACGGCGCCGTACCCGTGGTGTTAAGCGTAGATGACGATACTGCGCAACTCCTGGGCCTTTCGGCCGGTCGGGACATATTGGATACCCTGTATGATTTCAAACAGGCTCTGATGAATAACGATTCCGAATCGCTCGAGAACGTAGCCGCAAACCTGCAGGCAGGCATGGACCGGTTTTCGGAGCATTTGGTGGAATCAGGAGCGAGACTCCAGATCGTCGATCAAACACAGCAGTACATCGAGCAGTATAGTCTGGAACTCAAAGGACTGCTGTCGGAAGCGGAAGACGTAGACATCACGGAGGCTATAACGCGTTTGCTCAACCAGGAACAAGCGGTTCAGGCGACGTTGCAGTCTGCTTCACGTCTGGTATCTCTCAGTCTGTTGGACTTCTTGGATTAGCAGGCGATTAGACGTTACGTCCGGTGGTTTGGCGGGAACCGTTGGAGAGGATCGGTTGACTGAATATTCGGCAGGATTTTAGAGCGAAACCATGTACAGGGCCTGAAGCCACGGAGGGCGAACGTGCTCGTACTTACCCGGAAAGAGGGCCAGACGATCACCATTGGAGATGATATCCGCATCACGATCATGGAGATCAAAAGCGGACAGGTCAAACTGGGTATCGATGCACCCAAAAGCGTATCCATATATCGGGAAGAGATCTATCTGAAGGTAAGGCAAGAGAACATCCTAGCGGCCAAGGCCGGAGTTCCGGATTTGCAGCGAGTCACAGAGGCCTGGCTGAAGCGCAGCCCCGGAAAAGATGACCATGAAAGTTAGCACGACCCGTTTTGGTGACCTAGACGTCGAAGAGACGGCCATAATGTCGGTGAAAGAGGGCATTCTCGGATTTTCCGGTTTTGAGCGGTATTTCTTTCTCGAATCGGACAAATCGAGTCCGTTTAAGTGGCTCCAGTCCGCTGAAGACCCGGAATTGGCCTTTGTGGTCGTTGATCCACGGTCCATAGAACCGGATTACAGGATCGCTTTGGAGCCGGAAGACGCCGCGGCGATTTCTATCGAAAACGTGGAGGATTGTGTGGTGTACTGTATTGTCACCGTGGGGCAGGATCCTTCCCGGATTACAGCGAATCTCGCGGGTCCCATACTGATCAACACGAAAATCAACGTGGCAAAACAGCTGGTTTTGACGGATTCGGATTATTCGACCCGTCACAGATTCCTGGGATAGAGACGCGGTTATGGTCGAGTACGTTGTCCAGAAGCACGACACCATTACGGCCATTAAAGAGCGGTTTAACGTAACGTGGAAGCAAATTCAACGTCAGAATCCTCACGCCGTGGGGAAATTGGGGGAGTCGGGGCGCTGGTTTCTGAAAGAGGGGGCCGGACTGACATTTGAAGACGAGGCCTCCGGAACGGATGCGGCCACATTTCAGGACCAACTGAAACTCTCGAGTCAACGCCTGGTACATACAGTTTGCTCGGGTGATACGCTCTGGGGGTTATCCAAGGCTTACGGAGTGGATGTGAAGGCCATTGCGGATTTGAACGGCCTGGAGAATCCCGACCTGATTCAGGTAGGACAGAGCCTGTCTATTCCCGAAATCCAGAGCTCCAAGCCAGAAAAAGACACGGAAACCCGGCAATCGCTTTCTTCCGAGTCCACCGCCTTGAAAGCCGGTGAAGAAAACGCTGATTCGCCGGACGCCCGCTCCGTGGAAAAGGAATGTCTCGACGCCCTTGCCCGGGACAGTATGCCCATGCCGCTGTATACCGGCGAGCTGAGCATCCCGGAATATGGGCCGACAGACTCGATCTCCGCTGAAAACGCAGTGGCGGACGGTCTGACCCTGAACGTTGTTGAGACGAATGCGGCAGTAGCATCTACGGCGCCGGGTGCTCCTGTGGAGGTCGGAAACGAGATGCTCCACCGTTTTCAGATACGGTCGGTCCTGATTCAGTTCGGCTTTCCGTCGCCTCCCACCGATTAGATGGTTCGAACCGGAACCAAATTCGCATCCAGTATCGACCTACCCAAGATACGAAGTTTTTTTTGGGATTGGACCTTGACCGCTATCGGAAGTCCGCCTACGTGGACAAAGAGAGCGATCCCGATCTCTCCGTCCTCGTGGGGATTTCACTGGATTTCTGACAGTGTTTCCGGGTTACTCATGGCGACTCAGCCGCTGCCGGCCGGTTCGTACATGACCGGTCGATGGGGATCGGACTCTTCACCAACCGCCATTCTCTCGTCTTAACTGTCCGCCCCCGTAGTTCTCCGGGTTTCCGGCGCAGCTGAAATCGCCATCATGTTCACCGAAGGGCCGAGGCTAGAATTTCCTTCGCAGAGAAACGGACTATGGATTCTGAAAATTTGAGAGACGATCTTCCGGAAAAGGATCGCGGAATCCTTAAAAGCGCGGTGTCTCTGATTCCGGGAGAAACCTTGGTGAGTGACGCTGCGCGAAATCACATGAGCGAGCTTAAACGGGAACTGAATCAGGACCGACCGTATCTGAAAACGGTGGAGCATCTCGTTTCCGACCTGCGGGAAAGCGTGTTTCAGCAGGAGGTGCAGAAAGAGCCCCCTGAAAAAACGACGGGAGGATTCGGTCTTTCGATCGAGGAGGTTGAAAACAGATATCTGGAACTCATGGCCGAGTTGCTGATACAGGTCTGCGGCCAATTCGCTCTGTATTGGCCGGGTGAACTCAGGAACAAGGCCGGCGGAGTGGCGACACAGATCAGGCAAAAGTTTGATCAGGACGTCTACTACAAGTATCTAGAGAACATTTTTTCTCTTTTTGCGTCGTTGCGCGAGCACGTCGATATCGAAAATCGCTCTCGAAATGAATTGATAAAGAGCATTACGTTCCAGCTCCTGAAGTTCGAGGAGGAATTCCTGAGCAGTGTCGGCGGCGCGGATGAAGCCGAACGGGCCCAGGGGGAACAAGCTTTTCAGGAACGTATGCGAGAGGACATCGTCCAGATCGAAACCGCTTTTCGCCTCAATCTGGACCTCAACCATATCCAGCAACGGGTCATGCAGAAAATAAACGACATCAGGGCGGCCCTTACCGAGAAGAGGAAAACGGAAGACGATCGATCCCGGAAGATGGCAGTGAGGATGGAAAAACTGCAGAAGAAACTGGAGGCGACCAAAGAAAAATTTCAGCGAGTAAAGGCGCAATCCAAGAAGGCTGAGGAAGAAGCCAAGCTGTTTAAACTTCGCTCCATGGTGGATCCCCTGACAAAAGCGTTCAACCGCGGAGCGATTGACAAAATGCTCGAAACGTTGATGGCTCAGGACAACGCATCGGCCGTCATGATGATATTTGACATAGATCACTTCAAACGCATCAACGATACCCACGGGCACAAGACCGGCGATCGAGTACTGCAAAAGGTGGTTGAGATTGCCCGTTCCAGCATACGGAAAGATGACTTTCTCGGCCGGCTGGGAGGGGACGAGTTCCTCATTCTGTTTAAAGATATGCCTGAAGAGAAGGCCCGGAAGTTGGGTCGCGAGATTGTCGCCGCGGTGGGGTCGAAGCCTTTCAAGCTTCACAAAGACGCGGACACCTACGTGGAAGTGTCGCTGAGCCTGGGGTTGGCTTCTTTGAAAGCCGCCGATACCGCTGCATCGTTTTTCGAGCGAGCCGATCAGGCGTTGTATAGAGCCAAAACAGGAGGCAGGAACAGAATGGTGGCGGAAGATGACCGGTAGTGCATCCCCTTCCCATCGGGAAGTCCGTCATCGGGCACCTGTCCGGATGCGCCCTTAAAGGCCAAAGAGGATTTTTTTCGGCGTCAACAAAGGAAACCTGGAACGTCGGAAGTATGGCTCCATCCAGATCCCGGACCCTTTTCAATCTCCAAGTGTCGGGCGACCGCGTCCCAATTCCCCTATCTGTAAGATGAGTTCGGTTGTTCTATGAGATTTGCACTCCTGAGAACCTCGGACGACTTCATTATTTCCGAACTTTCCCGATCCATACGTTTGCGGAACCATGACCTGAAAGAGATCCACCTGGACACGCGAAAGCAGGAGGGCGACGAGTGGGTTCTGTACGACTACAAGCGCGTGCTGAAGGAACTGATCGAGTTCAAGCCCGATGCGGCTTTGTCCTTGAATCATCGAGGGCTGAACGATCCTTTGGGAAGGCTTGCCCGCGTATTGGCCCTCCTCAAGATCCCCACTCTATCCTGGCATCTGGACAGCCCGTTCTGGAATTTGGACCCTATCCGCCGTACGGACAACCCCTACCAGACGATCTTCTGCTTTGACCAGGCCTACATACAGCCATTGAAGGAGCATCTCGAGGCGTCCTCCGTGGTCTACCTGCCCAACGCCACGGACCCGGACCTTTTTCGCCCTGCGCCGGAAGCTAAACGAGACCAGCAGGACGTGACCTTCGTGGGTAGTCTGTGTTTGGGTTCATTTCGCTCCTTATCCCGCAAGACATTGGACATCGGGGAGGGCCGGCTTCCTCAACTGATCCGTTTTTTCGAGGAGGCTGAGCGGAAATCCTGGGATCCGGAAGAGATGGTCGTCGAGGCGCGAAAAAAGCTGAGCGGAGCTACGGAAAGTGTGGATCGGGACGCCTTGTGCCGCCTCGCTGACGAGTATCGGGCATACCGGTACCGGGCGGGCATGATCGCGCAGGTAATGGATTTCGACCTGACGTTGTATGGGGACGAGGACTGGCTCGAGTTGGTTCGGCCCGAACAATTCGGTGGAAGGGCGCAATATTACGGAGACCTGCCGGGCATCTACGGAACTTCGGCGATCAACTTGAATCTTTCCCGACCTCAGGTTCGAACCGGACTGAATCAGCGGTTTTTCGACGTACCGGCAGCGGAAGGTTTTCTCTTGACGGATTTCCGCGAAGACATCCTTGATTTGTTCGAGGAAGGCGAAGAAATCGCCGTCTTCCGTTCCGGGCCGGAATTGAAGGACATGGTTCGGAGGTTTCTTGGCGATGCTCGCCGGAGAAGGCAGATGGCCGGCCGCGCCCGACGGAAGGTATTGGACCGGCATACGTACGTGCATCGAGTGGACGCCATATCCGCTTATCTTCAAGCCCTTCGGCCGTTGTTGGCGAAAATGGACTTTTTTTTCCTGCAGCGCTTCTGGGGAACGGACCCGGGATTTGTCGAATCCTGTCGCCTTCTGGGGCAGGTTCTCTTTTCCATGGGAGATCACAGGGGTGGCCGGTTTTTGTACGAGCGGTTGGCCGAAATGGGAGTAGGCGACGGAGAAATCCGGGTGAGGCTGGGGGCGCTGGCCTCGAGTGTCGGGAATACGAAAGAAAGCGAGGAGCACATTCGGAAGGCGCTGGAACTGAACCGCGATGATGCTGCGGCCCATTCCGTTGCCGCGGTCAACGCCCAAAAACAGGGAAAACCGGCATTAGCTCTGCGTCATTTCCGGCGTTCCATCGATTTGGGAAACCGGGACCCCAATGTGCTGGAACGGGCTGTCTCGCTTCGAGACCAACTGCAGGTTCCGTTTCCAACGGACTCTCGAAAACCGGCCATAGCCATCCTCCTCGAGAGCGCCAACCAGCCGTTCGGGGGCGTACGAGTTCTGTTGGAATACGCCCATCGGTTGGCCGGAAAGAAGTACCCCGTATTCCTGCTTGCGTGGCAACCGCAATATTCGGACTGGTTCGAACTTGGGGCGCCCGTGATCGGACCCGAGCGGTGGGATGAAGTTCTGAACCGGGTCCAGGTGGCCGTGTTCAGCCAACACCGGCTGATCGGCGGGATACCCGTTCGCGATGGCCTCAGGCGAGTATTTCTGGCCCAGCATTTCTTCAGCGATCCAAACGAGGAAACGGATTCGGAACGGACCTACAGGGACGGATCCATGGAGCTGATCGCCGTATCGTCACATGTGCAAAGAGCCGTCATGGAGCGTTTCGGGAGGTCGGTGCGGCTCGTTCACAGCGGCATCGATCGCCGGGTTTTCCACCCGACACCGGATTTGAGGCGGCCGACGGATCCCCTTCGCATGCTGTACTGCTATTCCTCGCATCCTTTGAAAGGCGGAGCATCCGGATTGGAGACCCTGAAACGCGTGAAAAGCCGATTTCCGGAAGTGAGGATCGCGCTTTTCGGTATGGGGCCGCGGCCCGAGTTTGACCTCGAGTTTCTCTATTACCGCAACCCGGAGCAGGACGAACTGGCCCGGCTGTACGCGTCTTCCCACATCTTCCTTTCCACCTCCAAAGAGGAGGGGTTCGGGCTCACGGGACTCGAGGCCATGGCGTGCGCTTCGGCCCTGGTGAGCACGCGCAACGGAGGCAATGAAGACTACTGTTGGGACGGAGAAAACGCCCTTCTCTGTACCTACGGAGATGTTTCCGAATTGTCGGGAGCTGTCGAACGATTGCTCGAAGACGCGGACTTGCGTTCCCGGCTGGTCGAATGCGGGCTCGAAACCGCGGCCCGATTCGACTGGGAGGACAGCGTGGTTCGGTTCGAGGAGATGATAGTCAAGGGCGCATAAAGAGCGACACCCGTGGCTGATCGCAGTTCAAAAATCGACGGTTCCGGCGTGCAACGGTCCTGCTGACCATCCTATCCCGGCCGACGGGTCGCGCTGTGTGGGTGGAGCCGTTTCGGGGTTCAAGGGAACGCCGGCCGTGTGTTGTAAGGATCCAACAATGGCGCCGCGCTCTACGATCTATTTGCCGCTCTGTGTCTTTCCATCTCATTAACCCTGGAACTGAGCTTTCGCGCCGCTTCCTGCAGCTGACCCGTATCGAGATAGTTCGTCTTGCTGACGATCGTATTCTTGTTCCGATCCTGCCAGTCGGAAAACCTATTCCTTCTTTCCAGGATGCCTTCCTGAATGAGCAGCTTCTCCACCGGCAGACCGGAATAGGGTATGAGTTTGCTGAGGGACACCCTCTTGCAGTGTGTATCGGATCCAAGCCGGGTCACCTGATGTCTCAGCTCTTCATGGTATGCGCCGTCTTCCCAGGGGAAACCTATGATGTAGGCGAGAATGAAATTCAGATCCGCTTCTTTCGTGATTTCCAATGCGTTGCGGATGTGATCGTCTTCGATGGGTTTCGCGATTCTTCTGCGTGTTTCCTCGGTGGCGCACTCGATACCGAAATATAGTGAGGTAAGGCCCGTTGCCTTAAGGTTTTTCAACAATCCGATGTCATTGACAAATTCCGCCCTGGCTCCCGTGCCCCAACCGATTTTGACTCCCTTGGATAGAATCAAAGAGGAAAAGGATTCGAGAAAAGCCGGTTCTCTGAAGGACTCGAGAATCGTCGTTCCGGTCGCTTCATAGCCCAGAAGCCGCTGAATCAATAGGAACTCGTCGAGCACGGTGTCCGGGTCCCGATACCTCGATTGCGTATGCCTCAAGGGACAGAAGATACAGTCTCCCGCACATCCCCTTTGGATCAGGACGCCTACTTTGTTGAAACTGCCCTCGGGGTACTGTTTGAGAAACAAAGCCAAATCCGGTCCGAAATAAGGTAAATGAGACAGGTCGTCGCAAAACGGCCGCTTTCCTCCGGACCTGGGAACTCCATCCAGATCACGGAACGCGATTCCCGATTGCTCCCCAAAACCATCGGTGCAGCGAGGGGCTCCATGATCGAGGATAACGCCTGCCGAAATCTCCTTTTCATTCGGCAACACTGCATAATCGATGTCCGGACACTCGACCATGGCCTCGAGTTCAAAGTCGACCAATGATTCGTACATGACGAGAATAGTTGTCGAATTCGGGAACTGTCTTTTGAAAGCTTGAAAGACCGGAGCGGACCATTGCCTGAAACCGTTCCAGGGCGTGTAGACCATCAGGGCGTCCGGAACCTTTGGAAAAGAGAGATTCAAATCGTCCCCATAGATGTGTACGGTTGGACGATGGCCGAGTTTTCGCAGATAGGCGGACATGACCAGAGCCGCCGTGGGAGCCTGCTTCTCGGCCGGATTCACGCAGCATTCATCTATATACCAGCCTTGGGGAACAAGGATCAGAACGTCACGTCCCATAATATCTCCTGCATATCCGAGTAGGAAATTACAGAATTGTCCAGTTGTCCTCAACTTCCGTCCGCGGGCACGCATGGCCGTTGTTTGCGTGGACATCTTTCATGTCCTGTATTCGAAGAGAATATCATGCTTGGCGGTGCAAAAGGCATGCCTCGATCGATTCCTGGTATTACTGCGTTCCCTGGAACGGCCCGGCTTGCGCAAATCCCCTCTTTGAGGGCGGTTCGGAGGGTCAAACGTCGTCTCCGGCGGTTCTTCCCGGAAACCCGCCCGTGGAACAGAGCGGAGGATTCGGGCTCCGGAAAAATCGTGCAGGCTCCTGGATGCGTCCATCCCTTTTGGAAGGCCGCCTCTCCGGGATGGACTCGAAAAATGGAGGGCGAGAGGCCCTTTTTGCCTAGCTTAAAGTGGAGATTTGGGCATTTTGTTCCTTCGTTTCAGAAGGGCTATAACGGGTAACACATTGAACATACCTCTATTTTGATCGAGCGCCACCTGGCATGACTGTTGCTAAAGTTAAACCTAAAGCTAATGTTCAATTATGCCGATCCACCTAATGCTATGCGGAGAAATGATTTGTTCACCATAAAGCAGGTCAGCGAGATGACGGACACTCCTCCGCACACGCTACGATTTTGGGAGAAGGAATTCGAAGGAATTTTGACACCCATGCGAACCAAGGGAGGGCAACGGCGGTACGGCAGCGAAGAAATCTCGGTCATTGGAAGAATCAAGGAATTGAAGGATCAGGGAATTTCCTTGGATCGCATCAAGAGATCGCTATCCTCCGAGGGGGCCGGGGTGGGTTCCTCTGTCTCGCATGTCCTCGAGGATCTTGTCGATCGTTTGACGGAGATCATAAGGACCGAGATCTAC
The DNA here is from genome assembly GCA_016208165.1 of Deltaproteobacteria bacterium. Lineage (NCBI taxonomy): Bacteria > Pseudomonadati > Myxococcota > Myxococcia > Deltaproteobacteria bacterium. The sequence goes on along the minus strand of JACQYL010000117.1, from coordinate 24,654 downwards.
GAGAGCTTCAGGAAGTTGAACGGAAGACCGAGCGAACATATCGATCGGGTTCCCGCGACGGCCGACGCGGAACGAGAGACGGATGCCGGGGCCGACTCGGAAGCCTCGACCCCGATGCCGAAGGCCGATGGATAAAGCTTAAGAATTTTAAGGAAAGCCGGCGAAAAATCTCCAATGGCTTGTTTAAACAAAGAAAAAACACTTATGACAACACTCACGAGTATTTAATGGTTAAACGATGACGTACGACCATCAGATTGATCGGGCTGAAGAGCTTTTCAACAGAGGCCATGTGGATGAAGCCGGAGAGATTTTCAAACTCCTGATTCAGCTCGACCCGGACAATGTCAGGGCATTGAACAATTACGGAGTCGTGCTCTTCCGGCAAGGAGACCTCAAAAGAGCGGAAGAATTCTTTCTGCAGGCCGTTGCCCGGACCAGGGATCACCAGGGCGCCATTGCGAATCTTGCGGATGTGTATCGCGCCTCCGGCCGCCATGAGGAGGCGGATCGAATTCTGAGAGAAAATTATGATGCCTTTTCTGACGTACTCAGGCCATCCCTACAGGGTAAGCCCTGTGAGCATACTCCTTCCGGCGCTTCGCCGAACGTGTTTGGAAGTTCCGAGCCGGCTCATACGGATTCGGAGTCTCGGTTAGGGTTGATCCAGGACGCATGTGTTGAAAAAGAGAGCGTGGCGATGCGTCAAGATAGCGAAAAGCCGGTTTTAAACTTGGATGAAGAAGACGGCGAGAGGAGACCAGAGCCGGCAGCGCCTCCTGTCGAAAAACCGGGAGGGCCTCACCAAGAGTGGTCGGCTACCTCCAAAGATACCGGCGCACGTTTCGTACGGGACCATTGCGGGTCTGTCACCGTCGACGAGGATGTCTCCAGAAAAACCGAAGATAAGATTCTGACCGAGCGTCTCGATATTCTATCGGACAAAAAGATATTGCATGCGCCTTTTGAAATTGCGGGCAATATGGCGCGCATCTGCCGTTTTCTTCGCCGATACGGACTGGACGCCACGGATGTCAACTATCACGATACGTGGCTGAAGTACGAATGTTCCGTGAATTTGAAGGTGAACGAACTACCGGAGAAAGAGCAATTTCGTGTAATAGACAGTTTTGCCAGAGAGGCGATAGAAAAGTACGACATTTTTCATTTCCATTTCGGTCGATCCCTTTATCCGGATTACAGAGACCTGGAGATACTGAAATCGAAAGGAAAGAAGATTCTTTTCTCGTTCTGGGGAAGTGAGCAGCGTGGACCGGAATGGATTCTGTATCACCAGGCCCGATTTCTGGGGCACAAGCCGCCAAAGCCGTACTACCTCACATTGGAGCACTATCGACTGCACAAGCTGATTAACCGGTACGCGGACGTGATGTTCGGACTGACGTGTATCCCCCGAGGCCTCTTTCTAGGCGGACTGATCGACATGGCGGAGTGGGATCCGCCTGAGAAAATAAGGATAGCGGGGCAATTTCCCGTGAAGAAAGACCCTGATAAAACGTACTTCCTCCACGCGGCCACGACGAACTGGAAGAAAGGATCCTATGTAATCAATCGGCTTATCGAAGAATGCAAGGCAGAGGGAATGCCGATTGAAATACTGACTGTGAGTGGTTTGCCGCCCCAAGAAGCCAAGCGGATTTACGCCCACGCCGACTATGCCCTCGAACAGGTTGCCGTGGGCGGCTTCGGCTTGTTCGGCCTGGAAATGATGAGCTGGGAGATACCGATTCTGGTTTACCAGAGCGACCTGATGGATCGCCTGCGCGGCTATCCACCCGTGCTCCGGATTACGAAGCAGAACTTCAAGAGCCAAGTGGAAGCGGCTATTCGGATGAAAAGAAACGGGGGTAGAGAAAAGATCGCCCGAGAAAGCCGCAAGTGGGTTGCAGAACGGGCAGATATGTCGCTTTGGATCGAGAAATACATCGAGGTTTATGCAAACCTGTCCGCCTCCAAGCCGGTGAAACAGTTTATCAATTTGAGCTGGTATGAGCAGGAACATCTACTACAAAGTGGATCTAAATCCGACTTCTATCGATACATGATAGAACATGATGTTTTCAAAGAGCTTGGTATGGATGTGCCCAAGTACGACAGAAGAATATATAATTGACCGAAGTTCCTGCTATCTGACTTTTGTATCATAGCTTAATGTGTACGAATAACATAATTTATTCTATTCTATGGTTTCTATTTTACGGACCCTAATTCCGACAATGGAAAGATCGAGTGCTAAGTAGAATAGCAGTCAGTGAAGAAGTAGTGATGCCATCAACAGTGGGTATGAGCGTGATCATTCGAGCAAGGCTGGCTTCTAATAGGGCTACCTTACCACCGATGCTTCAATGAAGGAAGATCGCAATGCGGAAACGCACAACAAAGGTCACGGCTTTATCCGGGAGTATCCGCAGCAGGTACCCGGTCGAGCATTTCAACAGAAAACTGCCGCAGCTCAAAAGTTTTGCGGGAGTGTACGAACATATTTACTCGCTGTCTTCTAAGAACAGCATCAGCAACACGGAAGGCATCGTGATCGCCGCTTCTTTCGGCGCGATGGAACAGGGCTGTGATATTGACTTGTTTCGATTGGTAGACTTGTTTCCACGAGAACCGGATCGGCCGATATCTCCTGACGCCTGTCCGAGCCTGGAAAGCTCCATCAGAGCCTGTCAGGGATTGATCATCGGTACACCAGTGTACTTCGGAGACAGATCTTCTTTGGTTGAATCCGCCTTTGATCTGATTGCCGGGTTGGGCTACCTCCCGCTCAAAGGTAAGGTGGCCGGGTTCGTGTCCGTCGGGGCAAAGCGAAACGGCGGACAGGAAACCACAAACGTTCTCGGACTTCAGGTTTGCCTGTCCTTGGGAGCAAACCTGGTTGGAAACGGCCCGCCCACAAGTCAGTACGGTGGAACAGCCGTGGCGGGAAACCCGGGCGCCATTCTGGACGATAATTTCGGGCTTCAAACTTCTTATGGAACCGGCAGTAGGGTCGCAGTCCTGTCACAAATCCTCCCCATTCACGAGTTGCCTTCGTATAAACCCAGAGTCATGGTCCTTTACCCCAAGAGGCCGACGGTGGAAATTCAGGAGCGAATAGAGCATCTGGTTTCCGTAAACGCGGAGATAGATGCGGTGTTTTTAGAGGATTTCAAGCTGGGCAGATGTCTGGGTTGCATTGCGTGCCCGAATCCCACGCCCAATGAGTCTGTGTGTGTACAGACCGACGATATGGTCGAAATCCGAGAGCGGATGCTGAGAAGCGAGGGCATGTTAATAGTGGATGCGCCGGGTCGGCGGATCGATGGGGCAAAATACCAGATTTTCGTGGAAAGAACACGCTCCATGCGTAGAAACAACTTTGAACTCTCCAACTTACCTATTGGCTTGATCCAATTCTCTTCGGTCTTTTCAGGATCCCTCTTTTTTCTCAGAGGAACGAACTTTGCCTTGCGCCACAATGCAATCATGATTGGTCCCGGTTTCAGGGGCACTCCTCCGAATCACCGGTGCGATGACAACGACGAGCTGGCCGGATACATAGATCACTTTGTCGATCAAGTGATTCGGTATCGGCCCATGCGTTTAGACTGCTTAAGCAATTTACGCTACGAAGCGGTAGGTTACCTTTAATGAGCGATCCGATTAATCTGGAGAAATGCGCTTCCTGGGTTGGGTTGGACAGGATCAGGCGAGCGAGTATTTACTATGTTCGAATACCCCTGAAGAGGCCTTATTCTCTCAGTTTCAGTACCCTGTACGTCTTTAATACCATTCTGTGTATGCTAGAGACGGAAGAATCCATGCTGTGGGGAGAGAGTACTCCCTTGCCGGGATATGGCTGGGAAGGTCCGGAAGACGTGTGGGAGAGAAGTTTGAAGGCTGCGGAAGAGATTATCGGCCTGAGAGCAGACGAGGCTTTTCTGAAGCTTTACCGTATCTCCGAGATTACCCCATTCAGTATGGCTGCTCTTATGGGGGCGCTCGAGCAGAAGGCCCTGTATGCCTATCTTGACCATGCTTTTGCCGTGCGGACCATCGGAATGCTCCTTGCGGAAACGCGGGAGGCCCTTGGCGAAGAAGTGACGTCTTTGGCAGAGTCGGGTTTCGACACGCTGAAGATTAAGGTGGGAAGAGATGTTAACTTTGATATTCAGAGAATCGAAACGGTGTTGGACCATTTGGATGCTGCACAACATCTGAGGATCGATGCGAACCAGGGATTGGACAGAGAAGGAGCGGTGCGACTCTGGGATGCCTCGAACCATTCCAATGTGGAGTATTTGGAGCAACCTTTTCCCTCACAGGATTGGGAAAGCATTGTGCGTCTCCTGAAGCTGCGCCCGGACGTCCGCATTTGCCTGGACGAGTCTGTCTGGCTGGATGATGACCTTAAGACCGTCGAACAACTCGACGGAGACGTTTCCGTCAAGTTAAAACTGATGAAACATGCTTCCGCCATGAGGACATGGTCCATGGCTCGTCGTTTGCAGAAATCCAATCTTCGGGTCACGTTGGGAAACGGTGTTCAAGGCGAGCTAGGGGCATTGGCCGAAATCGGCCTTTATCGTATGCTCGGTCTGGATTCCCCGGCCGAATCCAACGGATTCGCAAAGCAGTCGACAAGCATAGTGAAAGACTATCCGATGCGCATCAGCAAGGGACGTATCATCCACTCTCAATGGGACAGAGAGATCACTTTAGCCGATGATTTTCAGCGGCGGCTGGTACGGAGTTGGCAAAGGCCCGAATGACACGATACCCGGGACTCAAAACCACATGCGTTTGCCAAATACAAGCTATTTTAGCCCCATACAGAAATGGCCGGCGGAGCTGTGTTCGAAAGACGTTATTCTCCCAATGTCATAATGGCATTCAGATCTACTAAGTGACCTGATTTTCTTGAGTTACTATAAGAGAACCAGGAAAGGTATATATAAGAGTATAGGACTATCATTTCGAAATAGGAAGGCCACTTGATATGAGACTTCTATTGCCAACTGCTGGAAACCGATCAATCATATTGGACATATGGAGAAAGACGTCTAATGTAGAAAAAGTGATCACTACCGAAATCGATCCGTTGGCTCCGGGGATTCTTTGTGCTGACAAGTGTTATCAGGTGTCGAGATCGGATAGTGCCGAATTCGCAGATGAAGTAAATGCAATCTGCCGAATGGAATCGATCGATTTGATTGTTCCAATGGCGGATCTAGATCTGATTTTCTTTTCCAGAGAAAGAGAAAGGTTCCTTGGTTCAGGCACAGACATTCTTGTTGCCGGCAAGAAGGCGATTGACATCTCCGTCGACAAACTGAAGACATTCGAATTCTTTGAAAGCCTTGGCATACCCACTCCGTCTACGATTCTATTACGCGACGGCCTCGAGAACATAGGCTCGATCCATTATCCGCAATATCTGAAACCACGATATGTATCCATGAAGAATTCTTCAAGATACCTGTTTGCACTTATAGAAAACAGCTATGACCTCGAATACTACGGAAGAAAACTGAACGCCGAGCACGATTCGTATTTGCTTCAGGAATATCTTGGATTTGGAAAAGAAATTAATGTCGACTTCTTTGTCCAAGATACTGAACTCAAGCGGATCGTTACCTTATATCGCCTAAAAGCCGGGCAAGGTGGTGGCATAACCAGAGGACAAACCATACCGTGTCACCCAAGAATAATGGGGTTTGTGGAGAATATATTGGATTATATGGGTTTCTTCGGGCCAGCCAACATACAGGTATATGATTTGGGAAACGGATCTTTCAAAGTTACTGAAATTAATCCAAGATTTTCCAATTCGGCGGCACTATGCGTCCATGCCGCCGGCGTGGATTATTTTGATCTAACCGTTAGAATGCTGAACGGAGAGAGGATTGTTCCCGAGTTCGATAATTATAAAATGATATATGCAACGACAGGATTACATAGACTCGTTGTAGAAAAGCCGGAATTTGAAGGAGGCAGGAATGATAAGGACGCATGAACAGATGCTGTTGAAAGTCGGACTTCGATTTATATCGGTGAATGAAGAGTACACAAGGTGATTCACCGTCATATGCCTTTTTTCAATACGTATAATGGGCAAACATTACTTGGAGATGGCCGATGTGCGCGATTGCCGGCATGTACCACTTGCAGAGTGAGCCCGTCCCCTCCTATTGCCTGAAGAAAATGTGCGACGTTATGGAGCACCGGGGACCCGACGACGAAGGGTACGTCTTCTTTCATGTGGAGAACGAACCCTACAGAGAAGAGGGCTACTGGGTTGAAAAGGGTCCGGACATGCCCGACCTTTCCTCCCGCGAGAGCTGGCGCTCGGCCTTTGAAGGCAATGGTGATTTCAATCTCGCATTGGGGCACCGCAGGTTATCGATCATCGATCTTACTGCCGGAGGCCACCAGCCCATGTCCAGCCGCGCCAACGGCATCTGGGTCACCTACAACGGGGAGATCTACAACTTCAAAGATCTGCGAAGGGAATTGCTGGGCAAAGGACATCGTTTCTTTTCCAATTCGGACACGGAAGTCATTATTCATTTGTACGAAGAGTACGGAGAAGAAGCGATCGGGCGCCTGAACGGCATGTTCGCTTTTGCACTCTGGGACGGTCGAAAGAACCGGCTCCTTCTGGCCCGGGATCGCTACGGCATCAAACCCCTGTATTATACGGTGGTCAACGGGATTCTCAGTTTTGCCTCCGAAATCAAAGCGTTGCTGCAAGTGGAGGGAGTGGAGGCACAGACGGACTATGAGGCTCTCAACGATTATTTCACCTTTCAGAACACCTTCGGCGAAACCACCTTGTTCAAAGGAATCAAGATCTTGGAACCGGGGTGCTATCTGGTTGTCCAGAGGGGACAAATCGTCAAAAACCGGTATTGGGATTTCTGTTTCGAAGAGCGGAACGAAGGGGATGAAAAAGCCTATGTCGGGCTGTTCAGGGAATGCTTTGCCGAGGTCATGCGCCGCCAGTTGGTGGCCGACGTGCCGGTCGGGAGCTATCTGAGTGGAGGTCTGGATTCAGGGAGTATCGTAGCTTTCGCGTCAAAAAACATTCCACGTATGATGACGTTTACCGGAGGTTTTGACGTAGCTACTGCGGTGAGCATCGAAAACTTCTTCGATGAACGAGACAAGGCCGAACTGATCTCCAGGGAATTGGGTACGGAACACTATCAGATGGTCATCCACGCCGGCGACTTGGAGTGGGCTCTGCCGAAAGTGATCTGGCACATGGAAGACCTGCGGGTGGGCATGTCCTATCCGCATTTCTTCCTTTCCCGATTGGCCGGCAAATTCGTAAAAGTGGTGCTTGCTGGAGCGGGTGGAGACGAAACCTTGGCGGGGTATCCCTGGCGATACAAATTGGTCAGGGAATGCGCATCCCCTGAGGAGTTCGAACAGGTAACGTACGACTACTGGTCGAGACTTGTTAAAGACAGAGACAAACAGAAATTCTTTTCCGCCCAAGCCCTTCGCAAGATCGGCGGGTATTCTTCCCTCGATACGCTCCGGCGGGCCATCAATGGCTCATCGAACGACAATTATATTAAAAAGGCGCTTCGATTTGACGCGAAAACGTTCTTGCACGGAATTCTGGTCGTGGAAGACAAACTGAGCATGGCTCATTCCCTGGAATCACGAGTGCCGTTCCTGGACAACGAGTTGGTGGATTTCACGACAAAAATCCCCTGCAAATATCTTTTGAACGATTCTTGGATCGAGTCCGCCAGAACAGACATCAACCTTTCCGGGAAATACTTGCTGCGGAAAGGCATGGAGGGGATTCTTCCCAAAGAGATCATAGAAAACCGCAAACAGGGATTCAGCGCTCCGGACCAATCCTGGTACATGCAACAACTCGTACAGTTCATACGAAATCTTATCCTTTCTGATCGGAGTCTGGACAGGGGTTATTTCAACAAGGAATACATCGAAACGACCCTCGATGAGCATCTGCGGGGCAAAGCCAACCATCGGCTCCTGATCTGGTCGCTGCTCAGCTTCGAATGGTGGAACCGGATCTTTATTGACGGAGAACACATTGAAACGGAACAACGTCAGGGAAATTGAAACGAACAGCCGTCTTAACCTCGAGATCCAAGCTCTGCATTTTCCGGATCGCATCACCGTGGAATTGACCAACCACTGTAATCTCGAGTGTGTCATGTGTCCCCGCGAACACATGACCGGCTCCAAAGGTTACATGGAAGTTGCACTGTTCAGGAAGATCGTGGACGAAATGGTTTCCTTCGGTCGCACGGCGCTGGTGCCCTTCTTTAGAGGGGAGACGTTGCTTCATCCAAGGTGGATCGAGATGCTCGGATACGCCAAAGAGCGGGGAATCGGACCCATTCAGTTCGCCACCAACGCCACGCTTATGAGCGAGAAAGCGGCTCGCGCCCTTTTGGATCTCGAGTTGGATTTTGTATCGTTCAGCCTGGACTCCATCGATCCCGACATCTATCGAACGGTACGAAGAGGCGCCGAGTTGGAAGTCGTACTAAGAAACATCGAGGTTTTTTGCGATCTGAAAAAGAGAAGGAAGATCGATAAACCCGAGATCCAGGTGTCGGTGGTGCGAACGGAAAATACAGCGTCCGGAGTGGAAGATTTCGTTGCGTACTGGAGTAACCGCGTGGATCGGGTCCGAGTATACGAACAGCACTCACGGGACGGTCGGTTCGGCTCATTGAAAAAGGAGTCAGGGAGCGAGTCCTGCGAAACCAGAACCCCCTGCTTTAAGCCGTTCAGAGATATGGTGATCTATTGGAACGGCCGGGTTGCGCTATGCAACCATGACTGGGATCGGATTCGTCCGCTGGGCGATGTGAACGTCGAGTCCATGGAGCGGATCTGGCGCGGAGACGCCTACCGGCGGGTTCGAAAGGCCCATATCGATAACGGAGATGGGCTGGACCAGCCGTGTTCCGGCTGCGACCATTGGAGGACGTTCTCCGAACCGGAAAGGAAAGTCGGGGAGCTTTTTGAAAGGATGACTGAACGTGGATAGACCCGTGGCGACACCCATTCCTATTACCCGGCCTTGGATGGACGAACAGGAAGAGAAGGCCGTCCTGAATGTATTGCGGAGCGGGTGGCTGGTTCAAGGACCTAACGTGGCGGAGTTCGAGAACAGGTTCAAGACATTTGCCGGCGTTCGCAATGCCATTGCCGTTACATCCTGTACGACCGCTCTTCATTTGGCTCTGCTGGCGGCGGGAATCGGACCGGGAGACGAGGTGCTGGTTCCGTCCTTTACGTTTCTGGCGACGGCCAACGCGGTGGAGTATACCGGCGCCAAACCCGTATTCGTCGACGTGGGTCCCCGGACCTTCAACATGAACCCGGAAGAGATCGGCAGGTTCGCGTCAGAAAAGGCCAAGGTGGGCGGCGCTCTCCCCAAATGCATCTTGCCGGTGTCTCTTTTCGGCCTGTGCGCGGATATGGAAACCATACACGAAATTGCGTCCCGATATGGGATGAAGGTAGTCGAGGATGCGGCTTGCGGTCTGGGCGCTTATCGAAACGAACATCACGCCGGCGCCGAGGCGTTGCTGGGCTGTTTCAGCTTTCATCCCCGGAAGTCGATAACTACCGGCGAGGGGGGCATGGTGGTCACGGACGATGACGAACTTGCAGACAAGATCCGGAGGCTGAGGGATCACGGGGCGGCCAAGACGGATCTCGAGAGACATCTCAGCCAAGGTGGATCCCTTCTTCCCGCTTACGACGTTTTAGGCTTCAACTATCGGATGACGGATCTTCAGGGCGCCCTGGGCGTGGCCCAGATGTCTAAACTCCCTCAAATACTGGAAGCAAGAAGGGCGGCAGCCGCCCGATACGACAACCTTCTGGAGGGGATTCCCGAAATCCTGCCTCCATGGGCCCCCCCAGGTTACCGTCATGCCTACCAGTCGTACGTGTGTCTTTACCTGCCCGACTCTACAGACATGAGAGCCGGCGGGATTCCCGCATGGGACCGGATCGGCGCTTGGAACCGGGAGCGAAACCGCATTATGGCGTACATGGAAAGACAGGGTATTTCCGTGCGTCAGGGAACCCACGCCGTGCATACCCTGGGCTATTACCAGCGGAAATACGGTCTTAGGGACGAGGATTTCGCGGTATCGTATATGGCCGACCGGCTCTCCATTACACTGCCGTTGTATGTCGGAATCAGTGTGGAGGATCAGGAGAGAGTGATACGCACATTGATAGAAGGGATAAAGATCTCTCAAGCGTCGGCGGCTCCGGAGTACTGATGCGCGCGCTTGACCGGGATACCGATTCAGTCTTCCATGTTCTTCATCGAAATTGCCGCGATATCGCTATTGCTGCTTGAAGCCGGAGTGCCGCCGTGAATGAGCGCCGCAGAAGTATCGACCAACGCATGGAATCGGATGTTCTGGTTATCGGCGCCGGAGCCGCCGGCATCAGAGCGACCCTCGCGGCCGCCGACGCGGGAGCGGAGGTGATCCTGGCGTGCAAAGGACCGTTTCTGCGCTACGGCTCCACATTCGGAAAGACCTCGTCCTCCTGGGGGATCCAAGCCGCCTGGGATAGCGGGGCGCCCGGCGACACGGTGGAGGATCACTACGGGGAAAGCTTCGAGGCCGGATTGGGCGAAGCGAATCCGGCTCTGGTGGAAATTCTGGCCTCGTACGCCCCCGAGCGTCTTCGTGACTTGATGAAATGGGGAGTTCGGTTTCGCAGAGAATCCGATGGCGGCTTTGTCCGGGTGAGAGCGTGCTTTGGAAACTACGCACGGGCGTTCGTGCTGGTGAGTTCCGACCAGTACCGCAAATGCATGCTGGAGCAGATCCGCCGACGGCCCATCCGGACATTGGACGATTTTCAGGCCGTGGGACTCGAAGTGTCCGAGGGGATGTGTGTCGGAGCTCGAGGGTTGAGGGCGTCGGTCTCACCGTGGCGCATTCGGGCGGGTTCCACGGTGCTCGCCTGCGGCGGCGGGGCGAGCGCCTTCAGGATGACTATGGCCCATCCATCCTTGGTGGGAAGTGCATACGCTCTGGCCTACGACGCCGGAGTCGAAGTGGTGCATATGGAGTTTATCCAGTTCGTTCTGGGAACTGTTTGGCCGCATCGAGGTTCCTTTTTCCCTCTCTACCGATTGGATCGTTTGATTCCCGTCCGAAACAAGACACGCGACAATGTGTGGGACAAATGTGGGTTGACGGACGATCTTCTAGATGAAGCAATCCGTCTGAGACCCTCCCACATCCCCTTTAGCTGCAGAGACGTGTCGGGAATGATCGACGTGGCTCTGGCTCTGGAACTGCTGGAAGGCGGCGGGCTTGATCGAGGCGGCCTGGAAACGAGCCTGGAAGGATATCGATGCGGAATAGAGCATTTCGCCCACGCTTTTAACGGCGGCGTTCGTATCGACGAACGGGCGGAAACGTCTTTGCCCGGCCTTTTCGCGGCCGGTGAAGCGGCCGGGGGCATACACGGGGCGGACCGGCTGGGAGGAAACATGATGGCGGCCACCCAGGTATTCGGAGCCATCGCCGGAGTCGAAGCCGCGCGCCGCGCGATAACCCTCAAAGGAACGCTGCCATCGTCTCCCGTCCGGTCCGGCAAGATACAGGCCCGACAGGGGGGAAAAACCAGACTGGAATGGTTTAGCTTCGAGCTCGACGATTGCGCCGCGGCGATCGGCGTGGTTCGGGAGCCGCGTGAAATGGCCCGAACCCTTGAACGCATCGCCGAATTGCTGGATGAATTGGAAACCGAGTTCCAACTAGAAAAGGTGGATGCGGAAACGTATTATTTTCTCACCCAAAGGGCCCGCACCATAGAGCGGGTGGCCACTTTCGGGTTGAAGCGTTCCGCCAGTCTGGGAAGCCATTTCCGTCTGGATGATCCGCCCAAGAACTGGTCCGCCGCTTGGCAAGGGACCGCTATCGAATCGGAGGCTTGGGCGGGATCTCGTGACGAATCGCCCGGATGACCGGACAATCGTAGATTGGAAGCCAACAAACAAGAACTGAACGACAGTAAATGCCTGCGAGAGAACGATGAAAATTTCGGCTTGCATGATGGTGAAGAATGAAGAAGAGATGCTGCCTCGTGCTCTGGAGAGCATAAAGGACGAGGTAGATGAAATCGTGGTCGTGGATACCGGCTCCACGGACCGGACGGTCGAGATCGCTCGCCAATACACGGATCGGATCTACTACCACGAATGGTTCGATGATTTTTCCGGCATGCGCAACATTACCTTGTCTTACGTAACGGGGGATTTCATTCTCATTCTGGACGCGGACGATGAGTTCCGCCGGCAGAGAGCGGATCTCAGCCTCAAAGCATTCCTGGAAAAACCGCTGTGCAACATTTATCGTTTTCAATTGGAAAACGTACGTAGAACCAACGTTCCGTGCAGCACGTTCAATCAGATCCGGCTGTTCAGAAACCATATGGGATTCAGCTACCGGGGAATCGTTCATAACCAGTTCGACGCCAAGGGTGAACGGATCGGTACGGCTCCTTTTCTCATTCTGCACTACGGGTATGGTCTGGACGAAGAAAAAATGGAGCTGAAGCGCCAACGGAGCGAGCGGCTGCTCGAAAAAATGATCGAGCAGGGAGACAACGTTGCGTTTGCGCACTATCAGCTCGCCAAGATCCATGCGAGCCGGAAGGATTCCCGCAAGTCCCTCGAGTCCGCCCTCAAGGCGCATCAGGTCATGGGAGAAGATCCGAAGCAGCTTATCTATCAGGACGTTCATTACCTGATTGCGGCGAATGCGTTTAACCTGGACGATCTGGAAACCGCCTTTGAAGAGACCCGCAAAATGCTGAACGTGGATCCGAACAATATGGACGCCGCGTTCATTCTTCTGGGCTATTACTATGAAAAAAAAGATTGGGAAAATCTCCTGGAGTATTACCCGATCTATTTGAAGGGCAGGAAGACCTATGTGGAACATCCGGAATCGTTTCCTTATATCATCAACATGGGGGATCACCACCCGGATGCGGTGTACATGTACGCTGAGGCCCTCATTCGCTCCGGACGAGTGGAAAACCTGGAAGATGAGATCAAGGATTTGATCGAGGATTCCAAAAGAGCTCCGTACTTTCTGAACTTATTGGCGGCGGTGCTGTTGGAGTGCGGGAAACGCGGCAAGGCCGAGTCCTTGTTGGAAACAGCCCTACGACTTAATCCTGGTTTCGACCCGGCTCGAAACAATCTGGCGGCTTTGCGCCGGAAAGAAGAAACGGAAGATAAGGTCCTGGAGGGTCCGGTGAAGTTCCATCTCCAGGGAGTTCCGCTGTTCAAGGCCCGGCAACGGCTGGAAGTGGGGGCTAAACACTTGGGCGCCGGCCAGTTCGATGCAGCCGAACCTTGCCTCGTGTCGGTATTGGAGATTGTGGAAAAGGGCGAAGTCATCGACCCCGATCGGGCGGGGTTGTTGGCTCCCGCATTTGAAGGGCTGGCCGTGATTGCAAGGAAGCGGGGCGATAACGAACGATCCCTGGAGTATTTCTCCAAGGCGCTCAAGCTGGAGCCGAACCGACTGGATGCGCGCCTCCAGTTGGCGGAGCTTCTGAAATCGAAGAAGAAATTCAATGAGGCCCTCGAACATGCAAAGGCGGCTGTGGTCCTCGCCCCTGAATCCTCCAATGCGCTCCTGACCAGGGCCTTGGTGCATCGGGAAGCGGGAAACCTCAGGGAGGCGGAAAAAGACCTTTTAACGTTGGTAAAGATGCATCCCGAATTCCCTCTGGGCGCGTTCAATCTGGGCAGCTTGTACTGGGCGGTCGGACGGAGGCTGGATGCTCTTCACCGGCTGGGAAAAGCCATGCGAACGGCGCCGGAACAGCCGGAGTATGCCCGCGCTTATTTCGACGCCCAGCGGGGCGTGAAACGCTACCCCACGATTTCGTTATGTATGATGGTAAAAAACGAAGAGACTCATCTCGAGGAATGCTTGGCCAGTGTTGTGGGCGCCGTGGACGAAATCGTCGTGGTGGATACCGGGTCGGAAGATCGAACCGTGGAAATCGCCCAGAGTTACGGCGCTCGAGTGTATCACCATCCCTGGTTTGACGATTTCTCCGGCATGCGGAACATTACGCTGAGTTACGCCCGAGGAGAGTGGATATTGATCATGGACGGAGATGAGTCGCTCGAACCGGAAGACGCGGATCAGTTGCGCAAGGAAGCGGGAGATCTCTCCAGGCAGGTGGTGACTTTAAGGGTCCTGAACTACCTGGACTGTAAGAAACGGGTGGCGGAGCAGAACTCGATTCGGCTGATCCGCAACACCATGGGATTCCACTACCGCGGCATCGTACACAACGAGCTCTGGTATTACGGCGCCGGGGGCGCGTCTAAAGTCCGGATTCACCATTACGGGTATGACATATCTCCGGAAAAGAAACAGCAAAAGTTCGATCGGACGGCGTCCCTGTTGGAGAAACGGATTCAGCGGAATCCCGACGACCTGGACGCCCACTATTACCTGATCAGTTCCTACCGATCCGTCGGGCGTTTGGACGACGCTCTGCGGGAAGGATATCAAGTTCTGCAACTGTCAAAACAGAGGGGAGTAGACCTCCGCAACCAGTTCTACGCGGATGTGTACCCCCATTTGGGGTTTCTTCATATCGTCAAAGGGGATTGGCAAAAGGCATTACCCGTACTGGAGGAAGGACTGGAGGTCTGTCCTGAACACCCTGAACTCCAGGTGGATCTGGCCTACTGCCGTTTCCAGGCCGGAAACTACGATGCGGCTCTTTCCCATCTTGAGAAGGCGTATGACCTGTACCTGAAATTCCGGCTGGGAGAAATTCGTCCTTTTTACAGCGTCACTCTCAACGACACCCAAGTCGTGGGGAACATCGCCAACATTCTGCTTGAAATGAACCGCGAACCGGAAGCCATGGACAAGGTGGAGAACATCTGCCGAGCGGTGGAAGATATGCCTCAGCGCGGCCTGGAGAACGTCTCCAGCAAGGTTGAAAAGGATGATTTGGACGGGGCCCGATGGGAACTCCGGTGGTTACGGTTGGCCAAACCGACGGAGCATGGTTTTGTAGAAAAAGTCGGAGAATGGACGATTAAGCTCGGTCAGGCCCGGGAAGCGTCGCTTTACTTCGACCGTCTTCAGCGAGTTGGGTGGGAGCTATCGGGCATCTCGAGAGCGCTGTGGGGCCTGGCTCTTGCTGCGGGAGGGGAGATGGATCGGGCCGAAAAAGAGGCCCGGCGCGCTGTGGAACTCCTTCCGAACGTTTCCGAACCGCTTCTGGCCCTGACGCAGGTTCTCGAGGGCAAGGGGCAATATGAAGAGGCGGCGGAGACCCTGGTTCGGTTATCGGAGATCCATCCGGACGAACCCCACATATTTAACCGAATCGGCGAAAACTACTACCTGGCCCATCGATTCGATCTGGCTGAACGTTTTTTCGTGCGCGAGCTTAAAGAAGGAGGAGGGTCCGCCGACCCTCTCAACAACTTAGGCGTCCTGTATATGGGACAGCGGGACTTCGAACGGGCGCGGGATCACTTTGAGCGCTGTCTCGTGCTGGATCCCCGCCACACTGAAGCTATGCAGAATCTCGAGGTTTGCCTGCGGGTGAAACAAGCCGGCAAGCGGGAATCTCAACCGTGAGAGGCTTCAACGGCGACCGCAAAGGGAGATATTCTTCAACGACAGCTGCCGGAAGGAACATCATTTCTTTCGAGTACGGGAAACTTTGGAACGTTTCCCTTGGAATCCGTTCACATTACCAGAGCCTTGCCGTACCGCCCTCGGCAGAATGACCGAAAGGTCTCACGCAATTTGAACTTCCGGGACAACGCGGATGTATCATCTGACAGCGGGGCGCTTAGGTTGCCTCTCCTTTCGAGTGATCACGGCACAAGTCTGAAATCCCCGAATCCGTCGGACCAACGTTCGAGTGGGAACGCTTGAGCACATCCCCCAATCTTTTTCCCGTCGTCCGAGCGCTGCTTTTTTTGAGAACGAACATGGTGCTACGATTTGATGAATAAAAGGGATGTAATACAGCCATAAAATAGGCATATATGGCTGTAGAAAGATGGTTACATTAGAAAAACCCGGTCATGAAATGCATACAACAAGGGTCTCGAAAGATTCTTTTGAGGTAGATCGTTATGTAACCATTTGAAGTTTATGTTAAATTTACAAATCAACAAATTTGGTTATTTTTTTAATCTAATTCTAAAGTAATTCAGCCAATTGACGATATTAAAAGCAAACAGTAGATGCCAGTTTTAAACTCCTTCGTAACGCTTTGAGGTACATGGTTCGCTTCACGTGGTACCGGCACACCCGTGAAGCGCCGGAACTCGGAAATCGTTGAAACCCGAACCACTCAACATGGAAACAATGCACTGACACAAGTTCCCGAGCCGCCATAAAACGTCCTTCACCTGCTTGTCAGGCGCCCCCCGATCTTCCTCCGAGGACGCCTTTCGAAAAAAAAATAGGTCTATTCTATTTTTGCCTTAAGTTTTCTTTTCGTTCTACCGATGTTTCAATCGACCCATGACCAGGATTTGTAGGTTCCGTGCCGGGAACCTGACTCAAATGCTGACCAAACAGGGAAAGGAGGGACAGGATTCAGACAGGCTGACTCCGCCGAGATAGCGGACGTCAGCGAACGGCAATCTACAGATTTAGGGGAACGGATTCCCCCAAAGCGTTACATCAATCAAGGAGGATTGAAACATGGCATTGTCAGTTGTCAATAACATTGTTGCGTTTCAAGCGCAGCAATCCTTATCCGTAAATACCAATAAACTTCAGAATGCGCTTTCCAACCTTTCCACCGGTCTTCGAATCAACTCCGCATCGGACGATCCCTCCGGACTGGCCATTTCGGAACGATTTCGCACCCAGATTCGAGGCTTGGCGCGAGCTACGTCCAATGCCATGGACGCTCAGTCCATGCTGCAAACGGCTGAAGGTTCCTTGAGCGAGACCCACAACATTCTTCAGAGAATGCGCGAGCTGGCCGTGCAAGCGGCCAACGGCGTGCTGACGTCCAGCGACCGCCAGGAACTGCAGCGTGAAATGGATCAGCTCAAGGAGGAAATCGATCGGATCGCGACCTCGACCGAGTTCAACACCAAGAAACTGTTGGACGGTTCGGCCAGTGCGTTGTGGAGCGCGGACAATTCCGACATCACGGCCATCATCCGCGGCCAGGTGGCGGAAGGGAACTACAAGCTGGAGAAAAGCGCCGAGCCTCTGGCCAATCACGTCCTGAAGACGGACATTTTCAGGGTGAAAGACGGCGCTATTTCTCAGATCGAGGACGGAAGCCCGAGCCAGTTCCGTTTTAACCTGGGGGGAGCGGACGGCAATGTTACGGAGGCCACCACCACCGGAAACCTCAACCTGATCTTCAGCTTCGACGGCGGCGCGACCACTTTTTCCGTATCCGTCAACACCGGTTCGGGTGAGACTGCGGGATTCACCGATGCGGAAGCGCTGGCGCGCAGCATCAATGCGGACACCGACATCAGCCAGTATGTGGAAGCGGAACTGGTCAGCGGCGGAGACATCATCATCCGGGCCAAGGACGTGACGGCGGAGACCGACCTGTATCGACTGTCCATGACGGTCACCGGAGGTGGTCAAACCACAACTTGGGCGGGAGAAATCGCCGATTGGACGGGCGCTAACATTGCCACCGATTCGGCCATTTTGAACGGCGGCGTCGCGTTCACCGGTTTCGATACTCTTACCGTGCAGGGCGGAACCGCCGGAACGTTAGGCGATGACCGGCAGTTGGCCACGGACAACGCCACCATAGCCAAGGTGTACGACGCCGAAGGGCTCACGGCCGGCGATTACGACCTGGTGACCGCCGCGGGCAGCGCCACCAGAACTCTGGATCTCGAGACCGACAGCGGCATGGTGCTGGGAGCGTTCAGGACCTCCGAGTCCACCGGTGAAATCACTAACATAACCGGCGAGGCTCTGACAGCGAACGCTTACGTGATCATCGAAGTGGTGGGCGCCGGTGGAGACGACGCGGTGGATTTCAAAGTTTCCTGGGATGAGGGATCCACATGGACGAACTACTTCGATTACGACAGCGCCAACGACGCCATTCAGAAGGTGGCCGGTGACGCCACCAACCAGTTCACCCTGACCTTTACCGGATCGTTCGAGGTGGGCGACAAGTTCCTCCTGGGTATGCAGAACGCCATCACGGATGAACACGGCGCCGTACGTCTATCCGGTTCCGCTAACGACTGGACCAACGTGTTGAACAGCGACGGCGACTGGAATGCCAGGGAAGGGCTCGCCGGCGCGGATTATCCGACGTTCAACCACGGGCTGTGGGAGGATCTGGGTACGACCCCCGAAAACACCTCGGCCACGGTGACGTTCGCCCGGATGGATGACGAAGGGCGCGTCGAATTCGGAACCATGGAAATGGATTTCGGCGCTACGTTTGAAGACAGGAGCACCAACGTGCGCGTGCTGGGCGCCGGCGATGTGGCGGGCCCGGATACGCTCCTTTCCAAGGTGGACCGGTTCTACGACGCCAACGGCAACTTCGCGTTGGGCGAGAACGGGAAGTGGATCAATATCTACACCGGAGACGGGGAAAACGCGTCGTTCTATGTGGATGGAGGCGACACGATTCAGGAACTGGCGGACAAGATGGAGCAGATCATCAGCCTGGATGCGACCGATCAGGGTTGGACCGGGCTCGGCTTGGGTCAGGTCCTGGACAGCGCCGACGTCAACCATGTGACCGACTACGTGATGAACCCCACGGAAAACTCCGATGAGGCGGTCAAAGGAACGATCGTGATCCGTTCGCCCAAGCAGGGTACGGGCGGCTACCTGTACTTCAGCGCTGAAGAAGACGTGCTGAAAGCCTTGAGCCTCGCCACGATCCAGGATCCGGCGGACGAGACGGACCCCTTGACCGTGACCGTTTACGACGCCCATACGGGAGAACTGGTGGGTTCGGATACGGTGAGCGACAACATACTGCACGGTGTGATCAGCGGTGTGGATGTGATGGTGGACTCGAATGTGGATATCTCCTCCTCGTGGAATTCCTCGAGCAAGCAGATCGAGTTCTACAGCTCTCCCGGAACCGAGGTGGAATACCTCCATCTGGTGAGTTCGGCCATCGATTTCCAGATCGGAGCCAATCCGGGGCAGACCATGAACGCGTACATCGCCCAGATGGACACGGTGGCCCTCGGGGTGAACAATGCGCTCGTGGTGAATCAGCAGACATCGTTCCAGGCCATGGACCGAATCGACAACGCGATTCAGACGGTTTCCTCTGAACGGGCCAGAATCGGCGCGTACATCAACCGTCTGGACCATACGCTCTCGAACCTCGCGGTTCAGGAGGAGAACCAGACCGCGGCCGAATCGACCATCCGCGACCTGAACATGGCCAAGGCGATCTCCGAGATGACCACGTACCAGATTCTGCAGCAGGTTGACGTGGCGATGCTGGGCCAGGCGAACTCCTTGCCCCAGACCTTGCTGACGTGAGGTTCCTCCCGAGGACATCGTGAAACTGGGTCAAAGAATGAAGAGATTATCGGGTATACTTCTTGACAAGAAGATATGAGGCGGGTCTCGTTTTTCTCTTATTTGACCACGGAAACGACTACTGGAATTTGAACTTGCCACGCCTCGCCCCAATCCTAGAGCAGTTTTCGGTCGATTCTCGACGTTAGGCCGGTCCATCGGATCGGCTTCGGGGGGAAGTTCGCCCGCCGTCAAGGGCCGGCGCCCGAGTGGATCGCCGGCCTGGGACGAGACCGGAGCCACAAGGCCTTCAGCGATACTTTTCCTTAAGCTTCTTTCTGATCATCAGGTAGCCTAGAACCAGGCAGGGCAAGCCTGCCAGGAACACGACGTCGTTTTCCTTAAGCATTCCGTATAAGACGGCGACGCTTCCCGCGGCAATGAGAGCCGGCGCGAGGAACTTCCATTTTGAGGAGTGCATTTCGATCTCCTTCGGGGATCGCCGTGCGAGGACATGCCTCGCTTCACGGGTTGGAAAAACTTGAAGTCGTCCACGGAACCACCGTTTCCGCTCCGGTTGTCCGACGCCGCACGTCCGAACAAAGCTCCGATGTCCGAAATCCAAATAGCATTTTCAGAATCATGTTTCATTCCTTGATGTTAATCCCTTGAATAGCCCCATTCCGTTTGATATACGATACAAACCTGCCGATTGGTTCCCCACCTGAGCCGATCGTTCCATACTATGGATGGGGGGGCGGTCTATTTTTTGTTTTTTTGAAACTGGAGTACGAATACTCCGTCATTGGATCGAAGGGACCTAAATGGAGGCAAAGGACATTTCCAACCCCGCTGCATCGCCGCCGGTTGGACTAGAGGACGAACTCACCTTTCTGGACGTGGTGCGGTTTTTTCGGAGGTCATGGAAGCTCATTGCCGGTTTGGCCTTGGGTGCCGGATTGGTTGCGGGCGTGGCTCTTTGGTATTTGTTACCGTACAAATGGGAAGCCTCGGCGACCCTCGTGGTCATGAGTTCGAGGTTTACGTCCGGTCTCAGGCCTCCTACCCTGACGGTGCAGGGATACCAGAAATTGCTCGAGTCGGACGCGGTCGTCTCTGAAACCAAAGATCGGTTGATCGAGAAGGGCGGCCTGGACAAGAACAGCCGCCTGCGCGTCGGTGGAAATCTAAAGACGCTCATTTTTGTTTCACGCAGAGCCGAGGAAACATCTCTGGCTCCGATGGTCCAGGCCATAGCCTATGGAGAGACTGCGGAACGGGCCGCAAGTATCGTTAATACGTGGGTAGAGGTCTTTCTCCAACGGGTAAGCCAAATCAATGAGGGAACAACGGCCGCCACAGTCAAGTTTATCGATGAACAATATCCCCAGATTCGTGACACCCTGATCGACAGCGAAAACGATCGAGTGGCTGCCGAAAAGGACTATCAAAGAAGATACAATGAGGCTACAGCGAAATGGAATCAGAGAATAACCGATTTTAAGGCCGAGCGGGCGGAAAAAACCAACAACTATCACGCGGAGACCAGACGGATCTCGGACGAGTTCCGCAGCCAGAGAAATCTTTCAACCCGGCGGGCGCGTTTGAACGCCATGCAAGCCGCTTTTGGCGAGATGCAGGACGAGCAGTCTAAAGTCAGTACAACGCTCAAACAGAAAGTTCTGGAGTTGGAGGCGGCTCGAAAGGAGCTTGTAGAGACGCCCGTCCACATCACGTTGTATAAGGCGATTACAGATGATGCTCTATGGCGAAGGATGACAGAGAACAACACTCGCCAAGCGGACTGGGAGAAATTAAGGAAGGAAGGTTTGGCAACCCAGGAGATCAATCCGGTTTATGTGGAACTCAGTTCAAGAACTTCCAGGGTGGCCATGGAAGTCAACGCCCTTAGCCCGCGTTCCACCCAGATGGCGGATGAACTCAACCGAATGGTTGCGGAAATCAAGACACTGGAAGTTGCCTTGAGCAGCGATGAAGCGTCGCTGGAAAAGCTCGAAAGGGACAGGAACTCCGGTTTGGTCAAATTGGAGGAGGGACTCCAGAACGACCTCGAGGAACTGCTCCGCAACAAAGAGCAAGAACTGAATGCGATCCAAGTGGAATGGGAAGCGAGAAACGGGCAGATGACCCGGGACATCTCCAACTTGAGGAAGCTCTTTGAAGAATTGGCGTCAAGATACAACCAGGCCTTACTGGCGAAAGCGGAACAGGGCATCGAGGATATAAGCCTCGGTTCACCGGCGGTACCGCCCGATTTGCCCGTTTCACGCGGGATCCTCGTCAAGGCGCTTATGGCTGCTATTTTTGGGGGTCTGCTGGGATTCTGCATAGCCTTGATAAGGACTGCGGGCGGAAACGTTTCATCCGAAAGCTAAACAGAGGAGTCGAAGATGAAGAATTTCGCGCTCATAGGCTCGGGCGGATTCGTCGCGCCTCGGCATTTGAAGGCCATCCACGATACGAAATGCAGACTCCTTGCAGCGGTGGATCCCAACGATTCGGTGGGAGTGTTGGATCAGTATTTTTCAGAATGTCGATTCTTCACCGAAATCGAGCGGTTCGATCGCCATCTCGAGAAGCTTCGCCGCCAATCGGACGATGCAAGGGTCCATTATATCGGCATCTGTTCGCCGAACTATCTGCACGACGCCCATGTGCGACTGGCGCTTCGCGTGAATGCGCATGCCATATGCGAAAAGCCGTTGGTGATCAATCCATGGAACCTCGAAGCCCTGGCTGAAATCGAAGCGGAGTCCGAGTGCAGGGTCTATACGATTCTGCAGCTGCGCTTGCACCCTTCCCTCATGGAGCTTAAGCGGAAACTTGAAAGCACCGGCAGGCGCGAGCGAGCCGACGTATGCCTCACCTACATCACTCGACGCGGACCATGGTATCTCATTTCCTGGAAAGGTTCGGAAGAAAAATCCGGCGGACTCGCCATGAATATCGGGATTCATTTCTTCGATCTGTTGCTCTGGCTGTTCGGTTCGTTCGAGAAGAGCGTGTTGCACCTGAACACACCCACTAAGATGGCCGGTGCTCTCGATTTGGAGTGGGCCCGTGTTCGATGGTTTCTGTCCGTCGATGGCGGCGATTTACCCGACGGATACCTCGAGAGCGGACGTCCCGCTTTCCGATCCATCACCATTGACGGCGAAGAAATCGAGTTTTCCGGGGGCTTTACCGACTTACATACCATCGTTTATCAAGACATACTGGATGGCGGCGGATTCGGGATCGAGGACGCCCGCTCCTCCATCGACCTCGTGTACCGTATCCGACACAGCGAGATCGAATCGGATCGAACCCTTGCGCATCCCATGATCAGACGGTAACCATGCGGAGTGGGAATTGACGGACTACTTTGTTCACGAATCCGCCGTTGTGGATGCCGGGGCCGCCATCGGCGAGGCGACCCGTATCTGGCATTTCTGCCACGTCATGTCCGGGGCGCGCATCGGAACACATTGTTCACTCGGCCAGAACGTATTTGTCGCAAGCGGTGTAACCATCGGTAACCACGTGAAGATACAGAACAACGTTTCCGTTTACGAAGGGGTAATCCTGGAAGACTACGTGTTTTGCGGCCCCAGCATGGTGTTCACCAATGTCAAAACGCCGCGGTCCGCCTATCCTCGAAACACGAGCGAGGACTATGAGACGATTTTGGTGAAGCATGGAGCGACCATCGGGGCCAACGCCACCGTGGTGTGCGGGATCACTCTCGGGGAATGGGCTTTTGTGGCCGCGGGAGCCGTCGTGACAAAGGACGTTCCACCCTATGCTCTCGTGGCCGGAGTCCCGGCTCGCATCATAGGATGGGCCTGCGAATGCGGGTTGGCGCTCCGATTCGATGAAGGTCGGGCTTCATGTCGGGAGTGCGGCAAGGAATATCGAAAGGAAGATGAGACACATATCCGTATGTCGAGGTGAATCCACGTACTCACGCCTTTCATTGAATCCTTGAATCCCAGGGGTCGGACCGTAGAGGACGCTATGAGCCGAAAAAACGTGCAGCGGCTTGCGATTGTGCTGGTCGTGATCGCTTTGATTGTCGTGTTCAAAGTATTCGAACTGGAACGCTATTTCACACTGACCTACATAAAGTCCCAGCAGCAGCAGTTCGCCCAACTGTATGCTGAAAATACCTTTCTCGTACTCGGAATCTACACGGGCGTCTACATTGTGGCCACGGCCCTCTCGCTGCCCGGAGCGGTGGTCCTCACCTTGGCCGGAGGCGCGCTGTTCGGCTTCTGGGCGGCCCTGGTGGTGGTTTCCTTCGCCAGCAGCATAGGGGCTACGCTGGCCTGCTTCGTTTCCCGTTTTCTGTTGCGGGAGTGGGTGCAGAACAGATTCGGAGAAAGACTCAAAACCGTCAATCAAGGTATCGAAAGGGAAGGGGCCTTTTATCTTTTTACCGTGCGGCTGATCCCCGTGTTCCCTTTTTTCGTCATCAACCTGGTCATGGGTCTGACCGGAATGCCGTTGAGGACGTTCTATTGGGTGTCCCAACTGGGAATGTTGCCCGGGACCGCCGTGTTCGTGAACGCCGGGAAGCAGTTGGGGGAAATCCAATCCGCAAGCGGCATTCTGTCGCCGAGCCTGCTGATTTCGTTTGCCATCCTTGGGCTGTTCCCCATAACGGTCAAGAAACTCATGCGTTGGTACCGATCCAGAAAAGGGAAGAAACCCCTCCCTGCAGCGGAATAGCGTTGGGCCGCGAAAGCGGGATTGATGTTGCTCTACCGAGCGATGCGCGATGGAAACAGGGTTGAAAAGTTGTAAGTATTCACGGGGGGAAAACTTTTGACAAAGTTTTCCCCCCGTACCCTCCTTTCAAAACGTTTAGGGCCGGCGCCACCCTGCGGGAGGCGCCCAGGTGGAAATTGGGCCGTGAGGGAAGTCTCTGACACGGCGCTTTGGATCGCCTTTTTCGTCCGTGGAGACTGGATCCGCCCTCCCGGGTCATTCCGGCGTAAGCCGGAATGACCCCTGGACTTTGGCCCTTTGTGATACTGGTTGGTGCATGGTTAGTAAGAATTACCTAATTAATTGCATATAATACAGCGGATTCGAGATTGGGTCT
>JACQYL010000116.1 GCA_016208165.1 Deltaproteobacteria bacterium | reverse complement strand
ATAATGAATCCAAACAGTTGAGAGATGCCCCATTCCATCCCATGGACGTTCGACCGGAAGTCTATTATTACCGGAAAATGCACGACCTGAATACACTTGCAGCCTCGATTCTGACACGCCTGGCCGATGCGGCCGTTCGTGAGCGGGGAAGGTTCACGTTCGTGCTTTCCGGAGGCGGCACTCCACGGTCCCTGTACCGGCTTTTAACAACGCCCCCATTTATCGAGGCCCTACCTTGGGCGCGAACACACGTATTCTGGGGGGATGAACGGATGGTTCCACGGGATCATGGGGACAGCAATTACGCCATGGCTCTCGAAACCCTTCTCTCGAACGCGCCGCTGCCCCAATCCAACATCCACCCCATTCCGGTGGAGGCCGGCGACCCGGAACGCAGCGCCGAAGCTTACGAACAAGAGCTTCGACGGTGCTTTTCCCGATGGTCTGAAAAGGATGGTAGCCCGTCCGCCGGTGAATCAATCGAAGGTTTTCCCGTGTTCGATTTCATGCTGCTCGGAATGGGCAAAGACGGACACACGGCGTCCCTGTTTCCGGGTTCGCGGATGGTCGACGAGAGCAAACGCTGGGCCCGCCCGGTGGCGGACCCGGGACTCCCTCCGTTCGTGCCGCGCGTTACCCTGACTCTTCCCGTCATAAATCAGGCGCGCTGCGCCGCTTTTCTGATTTCGGGACCCGATAAGTCGGCGCTTGCCGACAGGATTCTGACGGATCCAACACCGTCCCAAGAACACTACCCCGCCGCCAGGGTCCGCCCCAGGGGCCGTCTGATCTGGTTCATCGCCGGGGAACAGGCCTGACCTGAAATGTTTCTCTCCGTGATCATACCCGCCATCAATGAAGAAGAATGCATCGCCGCCGCCGTTAACAACGCCCGGCGAGCGAGGAACGTGGAGGTTCTGGTCGCGGACGGCGGGAGTAAGGACGCAACCGTGCCCGTCGCTCGGGAAGCCGGCGCGAAGGTCCTGGTGACCCGGACGGGACGGGCCTTTCAGATGAATGAAGGGGCCGAAGCCGCTTCCGGGGATGCGCTGCTGTTTCTCCATGCGGATACCCGCCTGCCTTCCGGTTATGAAGCGCACGTCCGGCGTATTCTCGATCGGCCCGGGGTCGCGGCCGGCGCTTTCCGGCTGGGCATCCGAGCCTCCGGTGTTTCGCTGCGCCTTGTCGAGCTCGTCGCGAACCTCCGTTCCCGGTGTCTACAGCTCCCCTACGGGGACCAGGCGATTTTCGTCGGGAGAAGACGATTCCAAATAGTGGGCGGTTTTCCGGAGCTGCCGATCATGGAAGACTTTGCCCTGATGAAACGCCTGTCCAAACTGGGCCGCGTTGCGTTGGCCCCGGTAGCCGTGTCCACGTCCGGCCGAAGATGGGTCCGTATGGGCGTCTGGCGCACCACGTGGATCAATCAGATGATGGTGGCGGCGTATGTGCTCGGGGTTCCTCCCGAGCGCATTCAGCACTGGTATCGGCGGGATCGAGGAATTTGACTAAGTTCAGGGTGGAATATGCCGGACAAGATACGGAAACCCGGACGATCTATGGGTTACCGAGGTAAATACAAGGGGAAGGGGCGAATGATTATTCGCCCCTACGGGATCGTTGCCCATTCTCCCCCGCAGTCCGATCGGATCGCCGATGAGGGCGGGTTTGTCGCAGATCCTGAGCTTGCCTGCGGTGAGCTTGCCTGCGGTGAGCCCGTCGAACCCGCCGAACCGGCCGATGGAAACCCGCCCCTGCGGCTACCACGTTCCGCCTTCCGGAACACCCCCCACTGCCCCGAAGCGGTCAGTGGGAGGGTACGTCGGTTCTCAACAGGTTTTCCGTATGAATACCAACGTGGAGTGAAATCAGACATGGACATCCGGACCCTGCTTCACGGCGCATGCGACCTCCACGTGCACGCGGCCCCGGACGTGGTAAGACGCAAGCAGGACGCGGTGGACCTGGGCCGTGCCGCGGCTTCCATGGGAATGGCCGCCGTCGGCCTCAAGGACCATACCTTCTCCACGGCCGGCCGGGCCCACGTGCTTAACCGCATGTTTCCGCAAGGCCCCAATTTTCTGGGGTGCATGGCCCTGAACCCTCCCGTGGGAGGACTGAATCCCTGGGCCGTGGAATCGTTCCTGCGGGAAGGCGGAAAGATCCTGTACATGCCCACGTACGGGGCCCGAAATCATATCCGGCGCTGGGGCGCGGGCAAGCCGCCCACCAACTTTCCGTTGCCCCGCGGGTTCGAGGGGATTTCTTTGTTAAATGCGTCAGGAAACCTGGTTGCGGAATGCGATCCTATTCTCGAGATGGTGGCTCAATACGACGCCGTGCTGGCCACGGGACACATTGCCCCCGAGGAATCCATGGCCGTGCTGATCCGGGCCCGGAGGCTTGGAGTGAGGCGGCTGCTGGTGACCCACGCGTCCGAGGAAGTGACCGACATGCCCATGGATCTCCAGAAGCAGGCCGTGGACATGGGCGCCATGGTCGAGCATTGCTTTTTCGGCGTCACCGACGCGTGCCCCGGCGACCTGTCCCTCGAAGAAATCCGGGATCAGATTCTCGAACTGGGAGCGAAACACGTGATTCTGACGAGCGATTTAGGCCAGGTGTCCAATCCCGCCCCTGTCGCAGGGTTCGGTTTTTACCTCGAAAAACTGGCCGCCGTCGGAGTCCCGGAACAGGCCATCCGCCGCATGATCCACGACAACCCCGAAAAGCTGGTGGGGCCCGCCTAAAAGAAGACGATGTTGAGCGCCTATGTTGGGTTACGTTCGCTTTGCTCGCTAACCCAGCCTGCAACTGGGCCGAGCTGGGGCTCGGCGGTCCCGGGAATGTGGTGCTGCTCGCTGTGCTGCGCTCAACCCAACCATATTGGACGCTTGCACTATCCACCTCTTGACGTTCAGGATGTCCGTACAAAGAGCTCCTGCCAATATCTTCAACCCCGCTGCAACTCATGGGTGGCGCGGACAACTTGTTTGTCCGCGTTGCGAAGCAACAAGAGGCCCTACCCCGTCGGGTGAAGTCCCGAGAAAAAGTGGGAAACGTGCAGACGCCCCTGGACTCAGGAAGTGGAATTAATTCCTTGACAGGCCTTCGAGAGGCGGGTCTAGAAAGTTAAATCGGGTCAAGCTTCTATAACGGGTTGTGCGACCCAGGGTAAGCGGAGGACCGGCCATGGCGTGCTGCAGGGCGGAAGAATTTGGAGGTTGGTGCAAACGGGAAGAGCCCGTTCATACGGATGAAAACGGAAAGAAATACTGTCTGTTCCACGCCCCGGCGGACCAAAAGGGCTTATCCCTGGACGAGTTTAACGAGCGCGTCTTCCAAACCATCAACAGCGTTTGGTCCTCGAAAACGGTGGGCTGCAACCTGGGCGGGACAATCTTTCCAGACGATATCGATTTTTCGCGCTTTAACCAACAATATCCTTTCCCGCCTATTGATCTCACTTCGGCCGAGTTTACCAGGAACGTAGTCTTCGACAACGCGGTTTTCAGCGCAGATGCAGACTTCCGGAAGGCGGTATTTGCCCGAAACGTATCCTTCAACAAAACCAACTTCAAGAAAAGCGTCGCTTTCGTGGGGTCACAATTCAATGACGGGGCTTCCTTTAACGAGACCTACTTTTCCTGGCCGGCGCATTTTGACGGTACCCACTTCAGGCAGAGCGCCGACTTCACAGGCGCCGTGTTCGAAAGCCCGGCTTACTTCAGCGAAACCGACTTCAAGGGGTCCGCTGATTTCAAAGGAGGTGCTTTCAGAGAAGACGTTGATTTCAGCGCTGCAGTAATCGCCGGCATGGCGGATTTTCGCAACCGCGCGTTCGTCCAGAAGGCCAACTTCAGTGAAACTAGATTCGCTGGAAACTGTCACTTCTCCGGAGTCACTATTGGAGACAAGGCAGATTTTAGCAGAGCCGGTTTCAAAGAAACAGCAGATTTCAAGGGATCCATTTTCAGTCGAGACGCATCCTTCACTGAGGCAAACTTCCATCAAAACGCCGACTTCAGCGGAGCCCGATTCACTGGAGCAACCTACTTTGAGAAAGCCCGCATTGTCGGATATGCTGGTTTTCAGCAGACTCTGTTTCAACAAACCCGATCCGACCAACGGGCTAATTTTGGAGAAGTAAAGTTTGAAGGAGGCGTCGACTTCTCTGATGCAAAATTTAGAGAGTTCACGATATTTTACAATGCTGACTTCGAGAAGCGTTCGATCTTCAACAGAGCCACGTTTTCCGAGAAGACAACTTTTCAAAAAGCCACATTCAACTCCTCTGTGGCATTCTACTCCTGCAATTTCGAAGGAGACACTGACTTCTTGCAGTCCACCTTTTCGCAAGGAG
Source organism: Deltaproteobacteria bacterium (assembly GCA_016208165.1). Lineage (NCBI taxonomy): Bacteria > Pseudomonadati > Myxococcota > Myxococcia > Deltaproteobacteria bacterium. The sequence goes on along the minus strand of JACQYL010000116.1, from coordinate 27,284 downwards.
CGGACGCGCGCTTTGATGGCGCGGTCTTCAGCAAAAAGGCCGATTTTACCGAGGCGGTTTTTGAAAGCATCGTCACTTTCTATCCATACCTTTCAGTGTTTTCTCAAGACGATGGCGGGAAAGAGTCACCGAGGGTCGTGGAATTCTGTGATGAGGCCAATTTCACGCGGGCAACCTTCAAAGAGGCAACTACTTTCAGGCAAACGCTTTTCAAGAAGAGTGCTTCATTTAAGGAAGCTGTATTCGAGAAACGCTTGCGGTTCGAAGGTATCGATCTGTCCTGGGTCTCGTTGATCGATACCGAACTGGATAACATCCAATTCATAGATACTTCATGGCCCAAAAAAGACGGAAAAAAATATAAACGGTATCAACTGATTGATGAGAGGCTCGGCAAGGCTTCTCCGTCGAGTATCGAAGCCTACTATAGAAAGCTGAAGAAAAGGGCGGTCGAAGAACATAATCAACGGGAAGTCTCTGAATGGCACTACTGCGAAAAGGAGATGGCACTAACAAAAGCGTTGGTTCAGTGGGGGAGGTTTACAGGTTATTGGCTGTCTCCCACTTTAATCAGTATACGGGAAAAAGGACTTCGTCGATCCCTGAATTTCTTCCGTTACTGGCTTTGCTCTAAAATCAGAAGCGATCGTGAAAGAGGATGGAGTCAATCCCCAAGGCTTTTCCTCCGTTGGTTGTCATCTAAAATGGAAAACACACCCAATACAGGAGGCTTTGAAGGGCTCGTCTTGCCCCTTTATTGGCTGTCCAGCGGCTACGGGGAAAGGCCCTTACGTGCAGCAGGATTCCTTTTATGTCTACTTGCTGTGGTTACCGTTCTCATGGGCTGGTCCGGTCTCAAACCCAGCGATCCCAGCACCGGAATTCAGACCATAAAACATTTGTGCGGTTTAAGTCCCGAACAAATCGTCCTACTTGTCGAAAATACAATCCAGAATGTGCTATTCATAAGAAATCCGCGGATGGTGCCTCTTGTTCCTGCCCCTTGGGAATTCGTCCAGAGCATCTTCACCCGCATCCTCATTCCCATCCAGTTTGCTTTGTTTGCCTTGGCGCTGAGGAATAAGTTTCGGAGATAATGTGCGCGTTCCCTTGACAACAGCCTTTTTATGTAGGGCGGGCTGGACGCTCAGACAACTCGTTGACTGAGCCAGGCAGACAGGAAAAAGCTCCGTTCTTCACATAAACATTTCGTTTCGGAATACGGTGATGGTTTTTTTCGGTACTGCTCCAGAGGGAGCTGGAAATACCGTCAACCCGGAATGCCATCATTGTTGACAGGCTGTATCGATGGTGGTAACAGGGAAGCTGTGGTTTTAGGTAATTCTCTATCAGTACACTTTTGGACGAGTTGGTGGCTGGAAGCCGATCCTGCTTGTCTGATCAAATCGCAACTGAAATTACTTTGTTGTCCATCGACCGTTTGATTACTCAAGGAAATAAAGTTGCCTGATATACAGCTTCATCTGGCAGTTTGGAGGCCATCTCGTCTGCGCAAACGCCTCTTCTACGAGAGTCAGCACCGGCCTGAACCGGAAATAAACGAATTGCAGAATGATCGCTTGCATGAGCAAGTGTACAGCTGGAAGCTTAAGGGCGATGTTTGGACCTCGCTCAGTGGGGATGAGGCAGGCATGCGTATTAAGGAATCGATCATAGCCAGTTTTGACTTTAGCCTGCGGCCAGAGGAGCGTGGTATTAAGAAGCTCAAGCCGATTGTCGATAAATTGAGAGTTTACTTGGAAGATAAGGAACACAGACAATGGCAAAGCTGGTATCAGTCCATAACGGAGGAAGACCCAGACAATACTTATCAGATACACCCCCTCATATGTCTTCATGATCACCTAAGCTGGCTTTGTGATATCTTTGAGAACACACCCGGAGCATCGGTTACAATACGATGAATAGGATTGCACTCAAAAGCCCCAAGGAAAGCGTCGCGTTAATCGCCGCACTCTTTACCTCTTTCTCTGATATTGGCGGACACACTTCTGCTTATCAACCTGCGGTTCTGTCCGTAAAAGAAGATATCTGTTTTGGAACAAGTTGGCTCCAATTAGGTGAGATCAGTCTCAAACCAAGTCCCGGTTTAAATAACGAAAGCGAAGTCGTCCTTGCTGAGAACGCAGTACGCTACGGCTTCTACGAATGGAAGCTGGCGGACTACGAAGATCTACAAAGACAATGCTTTAGCATCATGGGGTTTCATGCGCAAACAGACAATGAAGCGGAAGACAGAGCAAAAGACACAATAAGGCGGGCACTCCATTCGGTCATAGACGTTGCCATGCGCTTGGGACTGCTGTTTCCTCAGTTCGACGCGGATATAGTTGAGGCCATGCCCTTCAACAGGCCAACGACGGTAATCGCGGACACAAATGCTGTCGGAAAAGGTGGAGTAGACTTCTTGATTCGATTTTTGTATCCGGCGGCCCGTCTGAAGATTCCTGCCATCGTCGCAATGGAGATTTTAAATCAGTCAGACAACTTCTTCTCCAAGAGAAGGCGGGCCCTCACAAAAAACGTTAAGCCTAAACAGAAACCCGGCATTTTGTTTGATCACGTCGTCAGTCAAGCCTCCCAACGTGCCTTATTACGTTTTGAACTGCACTCTGATATCGAGGTTGAAAGAAGTCCACTATTCTCTGACCCCCTCCGTAGTGCGTTCACCCCTGACAAGGACAAAGATTGGAACGACTTGAATCTTTCGGCACCGGTAAAAAGTTACTGTGATCGTTTGATATTGGAGACGGCTCGCCAGCATTTGACCACAGTTGCAGCAGGCCACCCCGTGATGCTCATGACGGGTGACGAGGGCTTGGCTCGGATGACTCTTGCTGAAGGAATGCACCCGCTTTTCTTCCACGCTGGCGGATCGTATCAGAAATATGGAACAGTCCTTACGGGAACGCGCTTCCATCCTTTCACGGGAGAGGTTTTCTCGATCCCCCTTCCATGGCTGCTTTGGGAACTCGCCGTCACGTTTGGCAACGCTCGTTTAGGTTTCGAAGATGGATCCAGATTTTTTGAAGTGCGAGCTATCAACCAGGATTTAAACTGGCAGCCATTCCACGCCAAAGAGGATCTGCTGCAGGTCTCATGGAGAGGGTTCGAACCAAATCAGTACGGAGGCTTGGAGAAGCAGCCCGTTGCTATCCTAACCAAAGCAGACGTTAGCGCCAAAGATCGGCAAACCTCTCAGCAGCCGGAATCGGCCAGCAAAAAGACGACCATCCAAGAGCACACAAGGAAACCACCTAAATCTCGCCCGAAACTAGGGCCATTCAACGTGCATACAGTGTATCGTTTTGATCTTAACGTTCTCATGGATTTCATCCCTGACCTTCTAGACAAGGGAACAGTTCCCGTCTCATGTGAAGGAACTCCGTTTCAGAAACGGGGGATCAAGCGAAAAACCATCAGTAGGTATTTAGGTTTCCTTGCGACAGGGGGATTCATTATAGAGGTAGGAGGCCGCATTCAGGCCACGGACTCAATGCATCAGCTCTGGGAAGCTATGAAAGTTCGGGATCTACCCCGTGCCTTCCAGTGTTTGCGTCAGGTCCCCAGCCTCAATGATTTCTTCGAAAGGTTGGAGAAAGAACGTCGCATCGAAATTGATCCCAAAGCCCCAGAGCGGGATCGCCCAAGTCCTGCCTATGTGCAAATCGCTGAATTGTGCGGCCACGGCCTTCAGCTGCCGCACGACGGGATGTACGGGACTTTTAGTAATCCAACGATGCTCGAGTTTGTCGACGCCGCGCTAAAAGCCTATGAGAAGAACCTGAAGAGTGATGAGTACATTCTGACGGGGTTATGGCTGGAGACCTTGGTGGTTGACCACGGAGTGCATCCGATCAAGGCCCGGGACCGTCTCGCCGAAGCTCAAGCTGCTGGGATGCTGGAGCGGTACACCCAAGGCTCCACTCCTGACACGCGCTTCGATAGGCACACGATGACATTGTTGAATGTACAGGACGGCCGTCCAGTGGTAGCTAAGGTGTGCCTTTATCACGGCGATTTCATAATCCCTGGGAAAGCTAGCGTCAGCATCAGGCTTGTGAGAAAATAAGTTATGGGACTTCGTGATAGACTCCATAGGCAAATCCCAGCTGGCTCAAGCGAAGACGTGGAAAATGCGAGATTCTCCAGATACGGCATTGTGGACAATCCATTTCCATCCGCCTCTCAGACGCAAGGACATCCGCATATGGAGACCGAGGCGGACGATCAGATCGCTCGTTTTGTGTCTGCCTATGATCAGAGTCGTAAGACACAAGTACTGGTAATTGAAGGGGATCAAGGGACCGGAAAAACCAATCTATTGAACTATTATGAACGGGAATTTAATGACCTTTATCCTAAAACGGAAGGTTTTTATATCATCCGCTACTATTCCGACCCAGAGCCGACGTTCGATAAGATGTTGGTGCGCATTCTTCAGGAACTCGGCTCCGGGGACTTTATGGAGAATTTAGCACATAGATTTGCCGAGGTCGACCAACATAAACAAAACGCAGTTGTCGAAACGGCTAGATTGAGTGACATGCGGACCGTTCTCCGAGGTTTAGGAACCGCTGCTCATCGATCAGAAGATGAGTTGAAAGAGGCCGCCAATGCCGCACTTGAGTGGATTCTCGGCTTCCGTGTACTTAATCGCCACCGCGAGTCGCTTGGGCCAATCCACTTTCGATTGGACACTGTCGAGTCGAAGACACAGGCGCTTCGTGATCTCGTGTTTTGCGGAGCCGAACTAGACGTTCTTAAGGGTTTAATCATCCTCTTAGACGAATTAGAAAAACAAGACGATACAAAATCAAAAATGACGGTTCTACGCTTCCTGTCCGCTATTCGCGCACTGATTGACGCGTTGCCTCAGTATCTTTTTCTTATGGCCGCCATGACTCCCGAAGCCCGCCGGCGTTATTTCTCCATGCTCCCCGCCTTCGCTGGGCGGCTGCAAAACAAAATTGAAATCCCCTATTTGAAAGACGAAGAAATTGCTCTCCGTCTATTCCATTTCTACCTCGACGATGCCGGTAGAAGAGCGGAATCAAAACTACTGCTTTCGAAGCCGCCGGATAACGTGCGGCTTGTTGTCTCCGAAACCAAAGCTCGGGCGGCTTTTACCCAGTTGCTTCTATCTGCTCGCAAACGAGGGGATGAAGGCGTGCGCCAACGAGATTTTCTCAATGAACTCCACAAAATGGCGGAAGAAACCTTGACGAACGTTTAACGACGATCGGCATCCTTGGCCCTCAATCACAATCCTTAGAAGTCATGGTTTGAAGTGTCCCCCGCAACGACAGGGTTATTCGGCCCGCCATATTTTCGGTCCTTTTTCAAGTATGATGAATTACTGGGCCACCCACTTTCTGCATTTGAAAAGGCAGGCTGAGACCGGATTTGCTAACGTTGGGAAAGAACGTGCCGGTTTCCATCATATATTTTTTGTAAGAATCGCCGTATAGGTCGATCATCCTCTGCTCTTCGTCTCTCGACGGGCAATAATAGAGGACAAACATGCCTGCAGTTGTCGAGCGGCATTCGGCAGAGACAGGGGCGAATCATCGTTCGCCCCCATCGTCGCTCTCAGATCAGAACTCCAGCGCAAGCTGAGTTGTAAACGCGTCGCGGGAGTCCAGACCTTCATCATTCTCATCGAACTCGCCGTGCAGGTATTCCAGGGATAGGGTGACACCCGAGTAAAGCTCCCATCCGAACACGCCTCCGACGTTGAATTTCGGGCGGAGGCCATACAGGCGGTGGCTTCCCTCATATCTGGCCGCTAACTGGAATTTCTCGAGAAAGCCATATCCCAACTCGAGATTCCAGGCGGACGGACGCGCTTCCCTGGCCTCTCCATCCAACACGGCGAAACCCAGTTCACCCGCTTCAAAATCGCTCAAAGCGGTCACGTATTCGGCGATCAACTGGAAGTCGCCGTACCCGAGGGTGGCGTGCGCCGCAACGCCGGGAATGGCGTCCTTCAAGGTGTCCACGGCCGTTTCTTCCTGGAGCGTGTCCGTGTCCGCCATATTGAACAGAAAACCCACCCCGGTGTTGAGCCTGAAGCCGCTCCATGTCCCCTCCGGGTTGAAAAAGTCCACATTCACAATAAGATTGTTGATATGGTCGTTCTCTTCGCTGGACACATCGCCGTTGAATCCCCCAAACGATGCGAACAGCCAGTCGCCCGAATAACCGACGGACGCGGCGCTCTCACGAATCTCACCGATCTCGAGGGTCAACGGGTCCGAAATGAAGAATGTGTCGAATGTCGAGAACGGAGGATAGAATTTTCCGGCCAGCAGAAACCAGGGCATTTCCGGTGTGGCCCCCAATGTAATGGTTCCTTCGTCGATGTCAACGGGTCCCGTATCGTCTTCTTCCCACAGAAGAATCAGATGGGCGTTAACAAGTTCGTGCACCCGAGCGTCGAATTCGATCTGGGCGGTGGCCAGGGTGATGTCGCTGCTCTCCTCATTCTTGCCGCTTTTCTTGCCCGGTTTCTCGTACGAAGCCTCGACTTCCACGATACCGTTGATGGTGACACGGTCCATGACCTGTTCGAGCATGGAACGCATGTCGCGTTGTTCCTTGCCCACGGTTTCGAGTTCCTTGCCGATACGTTCGTTTTCCGAGCGAATCCGCTCGAATTCGGGAATGTCTCGAGCAGGGCCTTCCTGAGGGTCCCCTGTCCCGCGTTCCTTCAGCATCCGTTCCAACTGCTGAACGCGGTTCTTCACGGCTTTCAACTCCCGCATGAGTTCGTCGTTCGTCATTTCTCCGGCCAATGCCGGCCCGGAAAGGGCGCAGAAACCGATCATCAACACACACATCATCCACGTAATCGTATTCATTCCGTCTCCTCTCCCGGTTTTTGATTTCATTAATTGGACTTCCGATTTCTTTCGGGCATGCAAGGCGCTGGACCAGGCGCGTCCGCCGGTTTCGATCGACCGGATGGAGTCACCTCTCCCGCGGTTTGTAATAAAAAGGCGCAGTGGACGTTTGATACGAAAACGTCCGCCGCGCCTTCACTTGTTCCGCCTGCTATCGAAACCCGTAAGGACGCCGCCGATCCCGCGGATCGGCGCTCCCACTCGTCATTCACTCACCGATGGGTTCGGTCCGATAATCCCTCCTGTTCACAGTATGCATCATTCGATCCGGCGACAGCCCCGTCGCCCATCGACGATTGGATTCGATCCATGATGCATTGAGGCCGTGCAACCGTCAGGCCGACCACTCATAGATTTCCACGGCCGAGTCACAGCAACAGGTCGAGCATGCCTTGCCGCAACTCCCTTGAATGTCCAACCTCAGGACCTTTCCTTTTCGAATCCATTGTTCCAGCATGCCCCGCATGGCGTCGGGCTCCGTATCGAAATGCAGGGCAAGGTCGCCCAATGTCGCCCTTTTACGTTCCATAAGATATCGTCTGATTTCGGCCAGTATCATCGTCCATTCCTCGAGATTTGGTTCCGGTATCCATTAAAATGATCGCGTTCCATCAAAATACTTCAGATTGTCCGGGGCGACATCTTTGTGCGCACACCGTCGAAACGGCCCGTTTCCAATCTTCGGCGTCTATTGCCCATGTAACGCATGGTCAGCACCACACCGGCAAACAAAGTGCACAGCACGACAATCCATGCTACGGACGATATCGGATGTCTGGCCATGGTGGCTGCCTGATAAAACATGGTCGACGCCAAATACGCCAGGCCGGTGGTCCATGCGCCCACAAACGCCGTCCACCTGATATTGGTTTCCCGGTAAACGGCTGCGATGGCCGCCACGCAGGGGAAATAGAGTAGGACAAAAAGAAGATAGGCAAAGGCGCCTATGCGTCCATCAAACAGACGCACCATGGATCCGAAGGTTCCGCCGCTGACTTCCTGCTCCTGGGCGGCGCCTTCCAAGGAACTCACATCCCCTATGGACAGGCCCAATGGATCGAACACCGTATCCGCCACCCCGATCAGGTTCGCCGGAATGGTTGCAAAGGAGTCTTTGACTCCTCCCCAAAAATCAAATCCTTTCTTCGATTCCGTTTCTTCCGCCGCATTGAAACCGATCTGGTTGTACAGGGCGTCAAGCGTTCCCACCACCGCTTCCTTGGCGAAGATGCCGGTAAAAATGCCCACAGTGGCCGGCCAATCCGCTTCGGTCAGGCCCATGGGATTGAACACCGGAGTGATGGATTTGCCGATAAAGCTCAAGGTCGATTTCTCACGGTCCTCATTGCCGAAAGCGCCGTCCGTTCCCAGCGAGTTTAGAAAGCTCAGAACCGCCACCACCGGGATGATGATCTTGCCCGCTCGAAACATAAAGGTTTTCAGCCGGTCCCAGGCGCTCAGGACCACGCCTCGCAAGGTCGGCAAGTGATAGGGGGGCAGTTCCATCACAAACGGAGTGATCTCGCCTTTGAGCAGCGTGGTTTTCAAAACGAGTCCGGTAAGAACGGCAAACCCGATCCCCAGCAGATACAGCCCGAAGACCAGGTTCTGCCCACCCACGGGAAAGAAGGCCGCGGCAAACAGGGCGTACACCGGCAGACGGGCCCCGCAGGACATGAAGGGTTGCATCATGATGGTCAGCGTACGGTCCCGCTGATTCTCGAGAGTGCGCGTAGCCATGACGGCCGGTACGTTGCAGCCGAAGCCCACCAGCATGGGAACAAACGATTTGCCGGGCAGACCGATCATCCGCATGAAGCGATCCATGACAAAGGCGGCCCGCGCCATATAGCCGGAGTCTTCCAGAAGGCAGAGGCACAGAAACATGAACCCGATAGGCGGTATGAAAGTGGCGATGGTCTGGATGCCACCGCCGACTCCACCGGCGAGGACCGCGGTCAGCCAGTCCGGGGCGCCTAGGGCCCCCAGAAGCGCGCCAAAGCCGTCCACGAAGATCGTGCCCGTGAAAATGTCGAAAAAATCGATAAAGGCGCCGCCGAGATTGATGGTCACCATGAACATGAGATACATGGCCACCAGGAAAATGGGGATTCCGAGATACCGATTGAGAACGATCCGGTCGATGTTGTCCGAAAGAGTTCTGCTTGCACGCGAGCCTCTCTTGATCGTGTCTCTAGTCAGCCGGCCGATCAGATCATAGCGGCTGTCAGCCACGAGGATATCCGCTTCCTCTCCGAGCCGGTCCTCGATGCGGGTCAGGTAGCTATCCGCTTTCTCCCGGACGTCTTGGCTCACGAACCCGCTTACCCAGGGATCGCCTTCCAGCAGTTTGACTCCGGCCCACCGGGGATTCATCCTGTTTTGAAGCCCTTCGTCCCGGATGGCGTCAGCCAGTGCGTTCACGGCTTCCTGGATTTCCTGCGGGTACAGGACCCCGAGTTGTGAAACGGATCCCGCTCCGGCCGCGCGATTGATTTCAGACCTCAGCTCATCCACCCCCTTCCCTTTGGATGCAACCAGGGGGACCACGGGGCAGCCCAGCCTTTCGGCCAAAGCCGGGATGTTGATTTGAATGCCGAGGTTCTTGGCCATATCCATCATGTTAAGGGCCAGAACCAGCGGAATCTGCATTTCGAGGAGCTGGACCGTCAGATAGAGATTGCGCTCGATGTTGGACGCATCCACGATGTTCACAATCAAGTCCGGTTCACCGGATAGAATGTAGTCCCGAGCCACTTCCTCGTCCAGGGACGTGGCGGAGAGCGAGTATATGCCGGGCAGGTCCACCACTTCGATTCTCTTTCCATCGTGTGTGTATTCCCCGGATTTACGGTCCACGGTAACGCCCGGCCAGTTGCCCACTCGCTGTTTGGTTCCGGTCAAAGCGTTAAACAGGGTGGTTTTGCCGCAGTTGGGATTTCCCACCACCCCGATGGTAATATCTTTCATGAGCGGCTCTCCCTCTCCACCATTAAAGCGGAGGCTTCATCTTTTCTAAGGGTCAAAGCAAACCCCCGTAACAGTATTTCCACCGGGTCTCCCATGGGCGCAATCCGCTCCACCGTGAATTGCGTGCCCCGGGTCAGCCCCATGGACAAGAGCTTCTCCCGATAGCTCGTGGCGCCCTTGACGTATCCCGAGACCTTGCCGGTCTCTCCGACTTTCATATCCCGCAGCGTTGATTTCACAGGTCACCTCCCTCAACAACGACCACTTGGATTTTCTGAGCCATGCCGCCCCCCAGGAAAAGGCGCGTGCCTTCATGAGCCAGCAACAGCTTGCCGTCCATACGGTTCCGTATGACTTCCACCCGTTCCCCCACGCGCAATCCCACACCGGCAAGGCGGTCGTGGAAGCCTCTTCCGCCGTTCAACGAAACAATCCTCACCCGGTCTCCTTCCCGGGCCAAACGCAACGGCAGAGCCGCTCGATCATTGTTCCCGCCCTCGTCCAAAGGGGCCACTCCATGCTGGCGGGCGTTACCAAGGACGCCATGTCCATGAACCGCATTGATGTTTTCCATACCATCCTCTTGTCCTGTGCAAATGAATCCGGAAAGCCGAATCCGTGTTGAAAAGCGCATAAAAAAGGCGCAACCGGGCATCTATTTCATGCCACAAGTTACGCCTTCACTTCCTCCGCGCAGCAGCCGGAGGCCGTAAGTCGTTCCTTATTAACTTAGAGTTCTCTAACACTATGTGGTTTTTTATTTAACCCGGCGGTGACGGTTTGTCAAGGCGTACTTTTACGGCTTTACGCTTGTGTCTCCCCCATCATCGTACCTTTGATCACCGGTGGCCGTCAGGACAAGGTCGCTCGACCCCCAGCCCCGGTGTCCTGAAACACGCGGCAAGGCACAGCCGGCAAATCGTCCAGGCTGTTGAAAAAGCCTGGATGTTACAGGTTGGTGAAAAACGATGAGATGCAAGGCGCGCCAACCCTGAGGAAAGGCGTACACAGAGTACGTCGCAGTGACGAAGGATGAAGCGTCACGCCGTTGGCGTGACCGCAGATCGCGTTTTTCAACGGCCTGAAAGCGTCTCCGGAGCCAACTCCACCTTCACCCATTTTTCGCCGGCAGCCGCCATGGGAGAACCTTTCCAACCGCATATGGATCAAATCGCGTCTCTTACTTTTTCCGAAGAACGCTCAGCGGATTCCCAATAGGCGCGAAACAGGTCTTCGTTTTCAGTGACGCGTCCCATTTGGCCGCCACAGGTGGTGCAAGTGACATAATGGTCATCCAATCCGGCTACTTCGCTTCAATAAGCACTTGCGTCAGACGTTTTCTCAAAAGCTCCAGTTGTTTGGACTTGAATGCTTTCCGGCTTTCCTCGAGCACTTCAATGGCCTCCATCACCGCCTCACGCAGTTTGGCCTCGTTGGATTTGGAAGCCCCGAAATCCGCAATACGTTTCAGTTCCTTTTCATCGATACAGTCTTGCAGAAGGGAAGCCACCAGACAGCGATACTTGTCTATGCCTCGCTGAAGCTCTTCGGCGCTTTGGTTAATCACGTTCAGCAGGTTTTCCCTATCGGCCTCCACGAACTTAAACCTCCCAATGAATGTTCTGTACTCCTAACTTTTACAGTTCAAAAAAAGGCCCTCACCAAGACCTTTCACTTATATGCGTTCGCGGCCGATAGAGGCCGGGGAATCCTTTTGCGGAATGCCCGGCCACCCCGTCCGTCCGGCCCGACGATCTATTCTCCGGCGGGCTCCCTTTCCAAACAGTCTACCCGCCGGCAGAACTCTTTTTCGAACCGCGCCCGGTTCGCCTCGCACTTTTCAGGCCGATGACCGTGGAGCCGGAAATCCTGAAACCGATCGATCCAGTTCTCACCGGTCCTGGGACATACCTGAACGAACTCCATGAAGTCCGTGAACCGGTCCAGGGTGTCCTCACTCAACGCATGCTCCATTCGACAGGCTTCCTCATCGGCCGTTTCGGAGTCCACTTTCAGGATGTCCACCAGAAATTGAAAGAGCACCTGATGCCTGCGCCGCATCTCCAATCCCACGGTCGCGCCCGAGTCCGTCAATTCTACGTATTCATACTTCTCGTAATGAATGAGCCCCCGCTCCTTCAGGGTCTTGAGCATGCTGGTCACGGACGGCATCTTGACCCCCAGCCGTTTGGCGATGTCCCGCACCCGAATCGCCTTATTCTCCTGATCCAGGTCGGATAGGACCTCGAGATAGTCTTCCATGACCGGTGTGAGGCGTTTGTTTTTACGCACTTGCGTGCTTTTGCATTGAGGAGTCTCTTCCATTGTTAGTGCTTTCTAAGTTAGATTGAGTATTCAAATACCGGATTGCTCTCCCACTGTCAAGTGTTTTTTTCGCGCTCTCCGGAATCATTTTTGTACACACGCAGATTGACACGAGCCGCCGGACTCCGGTATTCATTCGGAACAGGTTCGGGAGAACCTTCCGGCGTCCCATCCACGGCGGGATCAAGGCGCGGCTGCCGGATCTGCCTTTGATCGGATTCGGTTCTTCCGATCAGTGATTCCGGCTATGCCCGCACCCTGGACGAAATCAAAGGCGACTTTCCGGCCATCGCACGGGGCCGCTATCTGCTGACCGACGATCCCGGAATGAACGGATACCGCGATTACCATGCCCTCCTGGCTGCGGCCGGAGACCACGAGCCCCCGACTTACGCAAGGCTTCGTCACCGTGCCGGACAGGGACAACTACCCCAAGGAACCCGGTTCCGTCGGCGCACGGCCATCCTTCTTTGAGCTGAAACGCGTCATGCGCGAGCCCTATTGGAAGGACCGGGACTCGAAGGTGTGAAATAAAACGGGGAAAATTTCGAGAAAGTAGGGGCGTATTGCAATACGCCCCTACACGCAGGACTCACCGCCTTCGGCGGAGAGGCTGCACGTTAAACCCGGCGCCCGGATGACTTTGAGCACTGCCTTGCGCCGCTTTCGCGTCGCAACCGGTAAGTCCTGATCATCAATAGCGGACCCTGCCTCTAAGAACGCATACGTAGGAAATAACAAACAGAGCCACCATCGCCAAAGCACCGGCCCCCGGCAGCGTCGGAACGGACGTGGCCCCCAATGGCCTCGTGGCGACAGGCCCCGGACCGGACGGGTCCGTCTCGTATTCGATCAACGCGCGATATTGGACCGGATTATCCTGACGGCCCATGTCCAACCAGCCGAACCCCACGCCGTCCACCCACCAGGTAGTGGATCCCGGCGCCCACGTCTTGAAACCGAGCCAGTCTTCTCCGCCTGCTCCGTTGTTGGGCTCGATTCCTATCCAGTTCGTGAACGCCCAGGGTTCCCCGGTCACCCACTCCCACACTCCTTCAACCCTCGAATCATGGCCGCCGAGCATGACGTAATCGAGCACATCCGGGTCGAGCCAGGTTTGAGATATCTACAGGTTCTCTTCCGCTGACGTCACGGTGGCCAGATGGCCTCCTTTAGCCACTGCGAAGGCTTGCGCATCGTCCAACGTCCAGAACCATCCGTCTGAGACCTCGTACCAGTGCCCTGTAACGGGGCTGAAAACTGGATCGGCTAAACATATGGAGCAAACCAATAAGATTCCTGCCATGGCCGTGCCTGCAAACGTGAGTTTCCGCATCCGTATTCCCTCCATTGTGGCGTCCTGAGACTCATGCGTGTGTAAAACACGCAAAGCTTCCCGAACATGAGCATGAAAGCGGTTACGAGTCGTTGCACCGCGAAGGAAGACATGCATGGAGTCAATCCTCGTGGCCTAGGGTGCAACACCCATCCTCCAGTCCGCGGATTCGTGATAACTTCCAGTCGCGACGGTATCGGCCCGAATCGAAGTGGAGGTTGACCATGAACATAATCAAATGTACAGGCTTCCGGTAATCGCCGCCTGTCCGGGCGGGGTAGCTATGGACGAAATCGATAAAAGGCTCCCGTCGGGGCGCCTTCGGATTTCTCCGGCATCCCCGGACCGAGGAAAGAACGCTTTATGAACCTATACAAATGAATGTCAAATGATTATTAAAAACTACTATATCATACGTGTTCACAAAGCGTAAGAGACGTTTCGGTGTGATCCCTTGTACGGGTCCCCTCTCCGGAGAGGCAATGCCTCCCACTTCGATGTATACGGGGTGTTTATGCTGCCTTTGAGTCTGACCGGTGACATGATCCTGGTGTTCCTGGTAATCGCGGTGGTCATTTTTCTGTTTGTCGTCGAGTGGGTGCGGGTGGACGTGGTGGCCATACTCGCCATGGTGGTTCTTCCCCTGCTGGGACTCCTGGACGGCCGCGAGACCTTTTCCGGTTTTGGCTCCACCGCCGTAATATCCATCATTGCAGTGATTATTATGGGTCGCGGTCTGGACCATACCGGAGTTATTGGAAGAGTGGTGCGGCCGTTGGTCCATCTGGCGGGTCGCCTGCAGTCGTCCATTATCATGACGTTGTCGGTGATGATCGCCTGTATTTCCAGCGTCATGCAGAACGTCGGCGCGGCGGCGTTGTTCCTGCCGGCGTTGCGTCGCATCAGCCGGGACAGCCGTATTCCCCTTTCCAAGCTTTTGATGCCCGTTGGGTCGGCCGCCATTCTGGGTGGAACCGTTACTCTGGTGGGTTCGAGTCCCCTGATCATGCTCAACGATCTGCTCGAACATCATGAGCTGCCGCCTTTCCACCTATTCAGCGTCACGCCCATCGGACTGGCCCTGGTAGTAACCGGCATCGCCTATTTTATATTTATGGGCAGGCACATGCTACCGGGCGGCGAAGAAGGTAATGGAGAGGAGTCCGACGGCTTTTCCGAGGCGGCCGTCTTTTACGGTGGGATCGGCGAACTGTTCGAGTTGACCGTGCCCGAGAGAACAGATCCGTCCCTCACCGTGAGCAAACTCTGCGACGGCTTCCTGGTCCACACAGTAGCATTGCGCAGCCACGACGGCCGAACGAAACTGTTTCCACCGGACCGGGATCAGTTGATCCTGCCCCGATCCACGATCGCCGTGTTCGGACCCCGCGGCAAGGTGGAAGAGGCAGCCGCGGCCTTTGGATTTAGATGGGACGATCACGTCAGGATCTTTGACTCGGAGCTTTCAAGCGATATCTCGGGAGTCGTGGAAGGGGTGGTGGCGCCCCATTCCAAGTTCATAGGAAAGAGCCTGCAGGAGATCCGTTTCAGGCACAACTACCTGTTGGCGCCTTTGGCCGTGTTCCGGAGCGACAAGGCGCAATACACGAATCTCGGTGAAGTGGTGCTCAGGGCCGGCGACGCCATCCTTATGCACGGGACCTGGGAGCGGTTACAGCAACTGCATCATGGCCGGGATCTGCTCTTCAGCCATTCCATAGACCATGAAGTGTTGAACACCAGGAAAGCCGGGGTTGCGCTCCTCTGCTTTGCCTTGGCCACCGCTCTTGCGGTGTTCACCGACTTGAGTTTGCCGGTCTGCCTCATGTCGGGGGCGCTGGGAATGGTTCTGACCCGTGTGATCACCATTGAGGAAGCTTACAGGGGGGTGGATTGGCGCACGGTCTTCCTGCTGGCCGGGCTCATTCCCCTCGGGTTGGCCGCCGAGAAGTCCGGCGCCGCGGCCTGGTTGGCCCAGCAGATCCTGGCTTGGCTGGACCAGCCGTCCCCACTTCTACTCCTTTCCCTGGTGGGTGTGCTGTCAACGGTTTTTTCGCTGGTAGTTTCCAACGTCGGAGCCATCGTGCTTCTGGTTCCGCTGGTTGTGAACCTTGCACAAGACACGGGTTTGGATCCGCGGCTGGCCGCTCTGGTCGCAGGGATCGCCGCCTCCAATTCCTTCCTGCTGCCCACCCACCAGGTGAACGCCCTTTACATGGGCCCGGGCGGCTACACGAGCAAGGATTTTCTCAGGGTGGGAACGCCGTTGTCCCTGATTTTCCTGATCGTTCTCACAATAGGAGTACATGTTTTTTATTAGAGACGAGCGAGGAGCACAGAAGAGGGACTGTGTCCGGATCGTCGTGTAAGCGGCCCTGTGCTTGTTCCGGCCGTCTGAATGACGAGGACAGGGAGCCCCCCTCGTTTGCGTCGGATGTGTGGTCATGCGGAGGCGCTGAAGCCGCGGGAAAAGACCTGCGGCATCGCGCCTCTCGTATCTATGGCGTCACGGCCGAGGGCTGCTTTTGCCGTGACCCTATTCTCGACAGTACGCTGCCGGAAATGACCATGGCCACGTACAGCACCAGAAGAACCACGAACACGCCTATGAACCGCAAGACCAGCGTTCCGATTATCCAGGTCCAATTGTCCTTCATGGTGACTACGGTTATGTTGCCCGGACTGTTCCTGACAAGGCGAATCGAGTGCCATGGCCTGGCGGCATGATCTTCAATGTATACTTGTCCCTTTCTGTCACGGAACTTCACGTTCGGTTCCTTTTCCAGGGCCTGCCGATAGAAAGCGATCACCTGGTCGAGGGTCAAATCGTACGCAATCTCGAGGCGCTCCGGGCTCTTGGAAACGACATTCCCTCCCGGAAGCACGGGGGCGCTCAGGAATTCCTCCGAGGAGGAGACGCCGGGAAGAAACAGAAAGGTCAGCAGAACAATCAAAGAAAACTTCCGCATATCATTTCTCCATACCTAATGGTGAAAGCATGTCTCGCACCGAGCTGCACCGCAATCAGTCGAACATGGCGATGAACATTCCGGCTGCGGCCGCCGAGCCTATCACACCCGCCAGGTTCGGTCCCATGGCATGCATGAGCAAGTGGTTCTTTTTATCGTACTTCAAACCCATGACCTGGGAAACCCGAGCGGACATGGGCACGGCGGAAACACCCGCGGATCCGATCAAGGGGTTGATCTTTTCCTTGAGAAACAGGTTCATGACTTTTACCGACCAGATTCCTCCCGCCGTGCACACAGCGAAGTCAAGGAGGCCCAGACTGAAGATCAGCAGCGGTTTCGGGCTGAGAAAGGTTTCCGCGTTCATCGTCGCGCCCACGCAGACACCCAGAAAGATCGTGACGATGTTCATAAGGGCCCCCTGGGCGGTATCCGTAAGCCTGCCCACGACTCCGCTCTCTTTCATCAGGTTGCCCAGCATGAACATGCCCATAAGCGGGACGACCGAAGGAACCAGGAGGGCGATGACTGCGCACGATACCAGGGGATAGAGGATCTTTTCCGTTTTGGAGACGGCCCGGAGCTGCCTCATCCGGATCTTTCGTTCTTCCGCGTTGGTCAGCAGTCTCATAATGGGGGGCTGAATCAGAGGGACCATGGCCATGTAGGAATAGGCGGCCAACGCATTGGCGCCCAGTAATTGGGGAGCCAGGTGCTGCGTGAGATAGATCGTCGTGGGTCCGTCGGCGCCTCCGATGATGCCCACGGAAGCAGCCTCCTTGAGGGTAAATCCGGCAAGAATGGTGCCCGTGAAGGTGACGAACACGCCGAGCTGCGCTCCGGCGCCGACGATCAGTGTTTTCGGGTTGGCGATCAGCGGTCCGAAATCGGTCATGGCGCCCAACCCCAAAAAGATCACACACGGAATGATTTCCCATTGAAGACCATAGTGGTAGAACGCCTGAAGCAATTCAGGCTGTCCTGCCTCCGTATGACCCATAAGTGGGACCAGCGGAAAGTTTACGACAAAGATGCCGAACCCTATGGGCAACAGCAGTAGTGGTTCGAAGTTCTTGCCTATGGCAAGGTAAATAAAGAAGCTCGCTATGACCCACATACATATCGGCTTCCAACCCAGGCTCATGATCCCTGTGGTGTACAGGATCCCCCATAGCATGTCCAGAATGTCATTTAAGCTCATGACCAGTCCCTCCGGAAGTGGTTATATCCAAAACTAAAGCCGCCTCCAAAACTCATACTACATCGGAAATTGCCTATGATCAAACTGTATTCCAACTACTCGAAGCCTTTTAATACAAATGACTGAAGTGATACCTACCATTTGCTAAACCTTAGAACGCTACGGAATTCTATTGTGCATACACTGTCGCCCAGTCGTCCAGTCTGTGATGGGAGGGATAGTTCCCTTAGAGTCAACGATTCCATTAGACTACGAAATACTTTCCGCTAACCAGGAGAACCGGGTGAAAGTGACAAAGTGAAAGCGCTAAGTTTAGCGGTAGTATACCTCCAACAAAGCCGCGGCGTATCTAGACACCAGTTGATGGAAATGTCAATACAAATATTGTGCATACGATCTTTCTAATACCAGTGGCCTTTGAGTACCACCCTTCGCTGTATGGAGGCGCATCCGTCTAGGGTGCGTACTAAACACGTGAAAGCCGCTTTCAAGAGTGAACCAGTCGGAACGCCAAAAGAAAAGGCGTTCCCCAGGGCCTTCAGCCGCGCTTATGCGTTCCGAAAATAATCCCGGAAACGGTTGAAGCCGACAACTCCGGTGAAACGGCGAACCAAGACGCATGAAGGCCATGGGCGGATGAGGGAATAGACGGGACGCCGGAGAGAGACGGTGTTTACTTGGGCGGGAAGACCGCAGCGTTTTTGCGCTGAAGCAAAGTCTGACTTCATTACGGCCGGCCGAACCGAAAGTCCATGTCGGGTCGAGTGTCAGGCCTTGGTGGAACTGAGGGGATACGGTCCGTAAATGGACTTCGGAACCGATGCATTCGTAATCACGCCGAACTACATCCACGGAACGAATATGATCGTGACGATCGGGGCGGGCAATACAGGGTGACCACGAAGACATGCCGCTTGTTCATCGCGACTATCGATCATTGGTTTTGGTTTGTCTTATCGCAGCGAAGCTTAGTCAAGCTCTCCATTCATAAACGAACAGTCTGCTCCGGGTGGCGCGGACAACTCGTTTGTCCGCGTCACCCATCAATGGCCAAAAAACACCGGATTGGGGCCGATCCTAAACAATAGATGGCCAAACTACTCCCAAACAGCCAACAGACGGACCCTCCCCTTCTTCCGTAAACCCCGAGCCTGTCGAGGGGGGAAACAAGAGGAGCGTGAGGGAAATCTTATCGCTTCTCACCCCCGGAGTGGTTATCTAACATCAGCGGCCGTTCAAAAGACGCATCAGATCTTTTTCAAAGGTATGCAGAGGCCACGTGTCCCTGCCTGCAGAGGGCTTTGGGCCTTTGAGGATGGTTCTGCGGATGTTCAACCCTTTGAGCATCATGGAAGTAAGCCCACCCAGCCGGTCCACGTTTCCGAGCCCCTGTACTCCCACCAAACGATCTTCTCTGAGCACCAGCCACAGTTCTCCGTCCGGATCCTTCCGATGAAGCACACGGGTCGCCCCTTCCGGAAGATCGGCGGCCGGCGCGCCCGCGGACGCCACTGCACGATCGAACAGTTTGACGGTGGTCACGTTCAGACTTCCGGGGTAGCGCTTTTGGGACCCCGCTGCGTTGGCTCCTGCCGTGTGACCTTGTAGCTTGGCGTTGTTCCAGAGCATATACAGACCGTTGGTCCCGCAAATGAGGTCTTTCGATTCGGCGCAATCCCCGCACGCCCAAACGCCGGGCAGGCCGGCGCCCATGTGCGCGTCCGTTCGAATCCCTCCGGCCGGTCCCAGTGCAAGCCCTGCTTGCCTGGCAAGCTCGATCCGGGGCCTCATGCCGATGACCAGAACCACCACGTCCGCGGGCAGGGTCCGCTGGTCCGTGCGCACGGATTCGACCCGTACACCTCCGGATATCTCTTCGACTCGTTCTCCGAGAAAGACTGAGATGCCCATGCCTTCGAACTGCTTCCTTACGGAATTCGCCAATGGCGCATCCAGCATGCGGGGGAGAACGCGGTCCATGAGCTCCACAAGAGCCACCGACCAGCCCATCCTTCGGAAAGCAACGGCCGCCTCCATGCCTACGGGACCAGCGCCCACGACCACGGCGGACCGGCCCCGAACCGCGCGCAGACCCTCGGCATCGTCAAAAGTCTTCAGGGCAAACACGCCGTCCTTGTTAACTCCAGGAATCGGGGGAATAAACGGTCGGCTTCCCGTAGCCAGGATCAACCGGTCGTACGGGAGTTCTTCTCCGTCAAAGCGAAGCAAGCGGTTTTCCGGCAACCAGGACGCTACATCCCTGGACAGGAGCAGCTCGATGCCCGCTTTGGCGTAGTCCTCCACCGACCGGATAAACACGGTGCTTCTGGGAATCTCGCCGCTGATGTAATCCGCGAGTACGCACGCGCTATAAAGGGGGTAGGCGTCCCTGCTCAGCATAACCACCCTTGCATCCGGGTCCGTCCTTTTTGCGGCAAGGGCTGCCTGGTCCCCCGCAATGCCGTTTCCAAGTATGGCAATAACCCTATTTCCCATAGAGATTTCTCGCTCCGCTGCGTCTTCGATCGGCCTGCCAATCGTCGCTCTCGACGTACTCGAGGGCCTTTTCGCTGCAGTACCGCACGCAGGGGGGATCGCCTCCGCACTGATCGCAACGAAGGACCTTCTGCTCCACGGGATCGATATGCAGCGCTCCGTTGGGGCAAGCGGATACGCAGCTGAAACAGCTCACGCAACGATCCCGGTCCACGCACACCATGCCCGAATCATCCCTGTGTATGGCATTCACCGGACACACCGTGGCGCATACGGGCTCTTCGCAGCGCCGGCACAGGATCGGAAGAAACACCTCTTCCTCGTCCCACTCGAACACACGGATCCTCGACCTGGAGGCGTCGAGTTCGCCCGTTTTCATTACGGAACACGCCACCTCGCACAGGCGGCATCCTGTGCAGCGATTTGGATCGACCACGATGACCTTGCTCATGCGGGCCTCCACGGCCAACGATTCATACAAGACAAGCGCTTTCTTGATCGTTCGCGGGGAAAACTTTCGAGAAAGTAGGGGCGTATTGCAATACGCCCCTACATGCAGGCCTCACCGCATGCGGCGGAGAGCCGTCCGTTTCGGGCGTCAAACCGCGACTCCGCAATCCGACATAGATAACCGGATACGTTGGATTTCGTTTCTCAACCCAACTCGGGCGTCTAACGGGATGGGATCCGCTTCCACTCGCTTTCCAGGCCCAGTTCCGTCACTTTGGCCTCCGTCGGAACGCCTTTCTCTCGATCCCAGCCCCTGGCTTCGTAATAGTCGTCGAGGACCTCGTTCACTTTGGCTTCGTCCAATACCAAGCCCTTGCACGGACCTTCGGGCAGTTTCTCGTTGTAAAAGCGCTTGGGGAATATGGAGTCCTTCCTTTGTTCCCCCTCCCGGACGTTGAACAGCTTCTGAAGGTTCCAGATCCGTTCGCCGGCCTTAAGGACCTCCTCGGCGTCGATATCCCAGCCCACGCAGGCGGAGAGCATCCGGGCCACGCTGCTCGGTCCGAGAGACTGGAGTGACGGAGGCCGGGTGCATATGCCGATGGAGTTGAAGATCGCTATGAGGTCCTCGGACCATTTTTCCATCAACGCGATGTCCGTAGTCTTACCGTCGGGGGATATAATCTTTTGCTTCGTTTCATCCGGCATATCGAGTTTCTTGAGAAACGGTTCGGGAAAGCCGAAGGGCTCCTTGTGGTAGTTGTCGGGTATCGAGGGAAAGCGCAGGTTCTCGACAGGATTTCGGGTGCGAAGGTGGTCTCCGCCCCGAGTGCTGGTCAGGAATCCGAACGTCCATACGGACCACCTGCTGCGCGGATCGAAGGTGGGTAACTCGAGACCCTTGACGACCATGGCATAATCGTCGTTACCGGTCAGCGCTATGTTGGCGCGTTGCGCTCCTTCGGCCAGGATATCTCCGATGCCTTCCCGATTGGCGATCATGTGGATCAGTTTACATATGGCCTCAACGTCTCCCCATTCCACGGGAAACCCGATCTGCTCCTCGGTGATCAAGCCCCGCTGATACAGTTCCATCAACATGGCGATGGTCCCGGCGCCTGAAACCACATCCGTACCCGTCCGATGAAACGCTTCAACGCACTTGAGAATTCCGTCCATCGTGTGAACAAACAGCTTGGCGCCGATTTCAAAGGTCATGGTGACTTCAATGCCCTTCATGGTCAATCCGGCGTATGGACCCTGCTTCACGTTGGCCCAATGCGCGCATGCAACAGGGCATGCAGAGCAGGCCATGGTCTGGTCGCTGTACTCCGGGATCACTTTGTGGCCGCGCGTCTCGAACCAGTCTTCGATCACCCCGGTTTGATAGTTCTTGGCCGGTAGGCGATGGCCTTGAGAAGCTTGGACCCCATGACGGCGCCCATGCCCGTGCGGGCCCAGGCATCGTATTTACCGTTCTGTATGGTGGAATAACGTATGAGGTTTTCTCCGCCCGGACCGATCGCCGCCACCTCGAGTTCTTCCTTTCGCATCTCTTTCTCCAGGAGGTCTATGGCTTCCCAGACATCCTTACCCCAAAGATGCGACGCATCCCGGATCTCGACCTTTTCATCCTGGATGGCAAGATACACCGGACCGTCGGACTTGCCGCGAATCACGATGTGGTCGTAGCCCGCGTACTTCATCTCGCATCCGAACCGGTAGCCGCTGCTCGTGCACCCGAAAAGATTGGTTATGGGTGATTTCGCGGAAACATCCGTTTTGCTGGCCGTGGGCATGAAGGTGCCTACAAGAGGACCCGTGCCGAAGATGAGGACGTTCTCGGGGCTGAGAGGGTCCACGCCCTGCTTCGTGTAGTCAAAAAGGAGCTTGGTATTGATCCCAAGACCTCCGAGAAACCGTCTCGCCAGTCCTTCATCGAGGGGAATCTTCGATATCTTCTTCGAAGAAAGATCCACATCCAAAATCATGCCGGCATAGCCAAACATATCCGTTCCTTTCCTCAACATCTATTCAGGAGCGCCATTAGAAAAACTCCTTGCCTTCCCTAAATAACGCGCCTCTCGTGGCTCGGGGCATCGGCAGAGGCCCCATCCCGCCGGAAGAGCTTGTGGGGCTCGTGTACATAAGGGGAAAGATCTCACCGCTACTGACTTTTTTCGACGATATGCATCAGCCTGTTGGCGGCTTTCCTAAGTTTATTGTGAGAGGCTTCTTCCGCCTCCACAAAGCTTAGCGCCTCCCGCGGACATTCCTGTACACATTGCGGGTCCCCGTCACACAGATTGCATTTGAACATGGCGCCTTTCGTGTGGTGGATTGCGGGAATCCCAAAGGGACAAGCAATAAAGCAGGAACGGCACCCAATGCACAGGGCCTCGTCCACGACCACGGCCCCCGTTTCCCTGTTTCTCTGTATCGCGTTCCGGGGACACGCCTCGGCGCACAAGGGTTCTTCGCATTGCTGGCACGTGACGGTGACGAATCGGCCAAGATCCGTCATCCAAAGGGTAGTGATCCTGGCGAGCGTTGGATTGAACTCTTTCTCGTGCTGAAACGAGCAGGCAAGAGAGCAGGTCCTACAACCGATACATCTCTCCGGATCGAATAGTATAAACCTGGTCATAATCGTTTCTCCAATCAGGCGGCCATGTGGCATTGGATTCACGTCGTTTCCGAAATCGAAACTCCGGTGAAGCTATCTTCCGTACATCGCCGACGAGCGGCGTCCGGTGTCCAACACACTCAAATCACAGGTGAACCCGGCGGCGCCACAAGTCGAGGAATTATCGAAGGTGCGTATGACGAAGGAGGTTACGCAGCCATCCGTTCGGCCGCAATCAAAGCGGCCCCAATAGCTCCGGTGATCAGCGGCTCCTCGGGCACCAGCACATCCACGCCCAACATTCGTTCCGTTGTTTTGACGAGACCGGCGTCTTTCGCTCCTCCACCGGTCATGGCCACGTCCTTCTCTATCCGCATTCTCTGGGCCGCGGCGGAGATCCTGGATCCCAACGCCCGGTGCAGTCCGGCCACGATGTCTTCCTTGGGTGTCCCTTCGGCCACCCGGGAAATAGCCTCCGTCTCCAGAAACACGGCGCATCCTGTAGTAAACTTCGCCGGATGTTCGGATTTAAGGGACAAAGCGCCCATGTCCTGCTGGTTTATTTTCAACACCCTGGCAATGATCTGCAGCACGCGTCCGCTGCCGGCCGCGCATTTGTCGCTGGACACCGAGTCCGCTACCTTGCCGTATTTCGACACTTTGATGACCCGGCTCGTCTGATTGCCCACCTCGATCAGAGTGCGCACCGTTGGAAGCAAATAGTGAGTTCCTCTGCTTTGGCAGGATATCTCCGTTATCTTCGTGAAGGGGCGAGAGATGAAAGATACGCCCAGCCCTCCAGCGCCGATGACTTCAACGTCCGAAATAGACCGTTGAGCTTTTTCAAGAGCCTCTTGCAAGACCTTGTCCGCGGAGCGTCCGAAATTGCCTCCCGCCGGAGTGATGCTGTATGACAGCAGTTTCCCGTCCTGCATAACAACAGCTTTAACAAGTGCGGAGCCGACATCCAGACCCGCTATGCATCCCATATCCATAAGAACCTTTCCTTACCCGGTCTGCCCTCTTGTAGAGCTTTCGTCGAAAAACGTGACCGCTTCGAGCCGCCGCTTTCCTTGCTTCTGCCTAAGTTCTTCCGCTGATAGACGAAGCGTTTTTTCGGCCGCAATGATCGAAGCGCCCAAGGCCCCTGTAATCAAGGGCTCCGGAGGAACCACGACGGGAAAACCGATGCGTTCTTCCAAGGCTTTGCAAAGTCCGATATTCTTGGCTCCACCCCCGGTGATAGCCAGGTCCGGCTCTATGTTGATCTTTCTCACCATGGAGTAGATCCGGCTGGCATTGGCTTTGTGAATCCCGGCCAGAATGTCTTCCACGGAATAGCCCTCGGAGAGCCGCAAAAGGGCTTCCTGCTCCGCAAAAACCGTACAAATGCTACTGATATCCGCAGGCCGGCTCGATCGGAGAGACAATTCCCCGATGTCTTCCACCCGCACTCCCAGTACGTCGGAGATCACCTCGAGGAATCTTCCCGTGCCGGCGGCGCACTTATCATTCATCACGAAATCCACCAGCTTTCCGTTCTCGAGCTTGATGCCTTTCGTATCCTGGCCTCCGATGTCGATGATGGTGCGGACATCGGGAAACAGCCAGTTTATACCGCGCATATGGCACGTGATCTCGGTCACCTGGGCGTCCGCAAACGGTACGTTGATTCTTCCATACCCCGTGGCGACGATGAAATCCACTTGGTCAAAGGACAATCCGGCCTGGACCAAAGCCTTTTCCATGACCGTATTGGCCAATCTACGATGAAACGCATCGGTGGGCTGTATCACGATGGCGCTGATCTCCTTCTGATTCCTGATCACCACCTTGGTTATGGTTGAACCGATGTCTATACCCACTAAAATCATACGCTTATCCCTCTTCTGGAACACCAAACGCCTGACTCGACAAAAGGTAAAAGCTCCGCATCGGCGCCCCGATACGACCATGCCGGGGCGCGGATGCGAAACAGGCCCGATCGTTTCGGCAAACGCCTGGAATCGTGTTCTCAACGGTTCGATGGCTGCTGAGGAATAATCCGGCTCAATAGTCAGAACGGGTAGGTCCAGGGACTCAAAATAATCCTTGATGGCCGGAACTTCGTAGCCGTGGATATCGCAGTTACGGATGATGTTCGCGTACACCGCGTTTACGTTCCAGTACTTGGCGAACTCCTTTAGATATCCGAAACGGTTTTCCAGATCTTCCCTGTAGTTCTTACCCGACTTGGAGAACGTTCGAGGACACTTGACTTCCTCGAGGTAGTGCTTGGCCAGCCCGTACATGGGATCTTCCGTTTTCTCGACATCGTGCCAGAACGGTCGGGCGCCGATGGCCGTGTCTTCGACAACGATGTTGAATCCGGATTTCTCGATCAGCCCGGTAAAGGCCGTATGGTCGATCAGCGAACCCCAAATGAGCAGCCGGCCCGGTCTCTTTTCCGTGGTATTGGGCCGGGTCTTTACCTCCTGCAATACCTCCTCGAGAAGCTGGATTCCCTCCTCCACGGGGATCACCATGAGGGAGATGATCACCTGCAGCATTTCGGACCCCGAGAGGAGCGGCGGATCGGGCTTCCTCAGGTCGTACAACGCGCGAACAAGCTGCCTCTGCTTGTTATGAAGGGATATGGCCTCTTCGAGCCGGTCGTTGGTAATCTTCTTTCCGGCGAAGTCCTCCAGCGTTTCCTTGAAATAGGTCATCTGGTCCTTGAAAAACCGCACCGCCTCGGACGAGGACGTATGGGGCATATCCAGGAAGAAATTACACGGCGTCTTCATGTAGTTTCTCCAGATATGAGAGGTGCG
The DNA here is from genome assembly GCA_016208165.1 of Deltaproteobacteria bacterium. Taxonomy (NCBI): domain Bacteria; kingdom Pseudomonadati; phylum Myxococcota; class Myxococcia; species Deltaproteobacteria bacterium. The sequence goes on along the minus strand of JACQYL010000116.1, from coordinate 1,172 downwards.
TTCGGCGCCGTCGCAGGCGTGGGAGCCCACGAAGCCTTCCAAATAGTCGTACTTCCCTTTCATCCCCACGTCGAAACAGCTGCGATAGAATATACACATGACCGTGGGCAGATATCCGTCCGCCACGGTTATGGGCTCATCCATGTCTCCCAGTATCCGGACCGGCAGGAAATCCAACGCCGTCATGAGTTCCAGTGGAGGAAAGCAGCAAAAATAACCCATTGCCTTCTTGCCTTCGGCTTTCAGCTCGCGGGCGCGTTTACTTCGGTGGCTATACAATTCATGCGCCCTGGCCAACCCCGTGCTTTTCGTATTTTCAGTCATAGGAATCGTCTCCTTTCTTCCTACCAAGCCATTCCTGCTTCTTTTCTCAGTTCCCGGTAATGATCCATGGTCTCGAGGAAGGCCTCGACCTTGGAAATGGCGTCCTCCTCATTGAAGACGCGCAAATCCACGATATCTCCCTCGATCACCACTCCCGGCACCTTGAGCTTTTCTTCCAGCATATTGCGTGTGTGCAGCAACGTATAGGTGGCCGGACGGCAGGACATGAGTGGATGGGCCAACAAACCGTCCGCCTGATAATCCTGGGCGTACTGAAGGTACGCGGCCATAAAGAACCCGGGATCCACACCGTATTTCACTCCAACCGAATTGTATTCGGTCCACTTCCTGTAGGAGAGGCGCGCAATCAGCTCGAGGGGGTCGGTGACTCCCTCCAACTCCTCCTCGGGAATGGGCAGAATGGGGTGGTAATTCCAGCTTTCCATGACAATGGCGATGCCGAAGCGATCCGAAAGCTCGTCGAAGAAGCCCATCGTGTGCCACGGAGGCAGCTCCGAGAACATCATACGGTACTTCTCGTTGGGAATGGCGCCGATCTTGTTGTCCACCTTCTGCTTCACCTCGTCGTACACGCGTTGATAAAACTCATAGGCCTCCGGGTCGTCGGGGAGATACAGATGGGGGATCATCACGGACCAGAAATCCGTGCCCACCATGGGCGACGGCTTGGCTCTGCGCAGGAGATCCACCTGGTGCGCCAAACCAAGAGTCTTGAGGGTCTGTTTCACCATTTCGCGCAGTTTGTCGTAATCCAGCTTCTTGCCGAGCAGGTCTTCCAGGAAGGCCGTGTACTTCCGAAGGTGGCTCACCATGAACGAGATATTCAG